>CAZGNQ010000098.1:4774-11265 GCA_964527285.1 uncultured Hyphomicrobiales bacterium
GCTTTCGCAACGATATCAGCCACGGTGTAGCCGACCTGAACGGCCGTGGCGGCAGTTCCCCCCGTGAGACCAATCATCGGGAAAACGAACACCACCGGATAAAAGGACCAAGAAATGACGGTCAGCCACCGTGCGGTGTCAACGAGACCACGCACCTCTTCAGGTTGGCTTTTGATGGCGTCCGACAGGCCCACGAACAATTCGTAGACAATCCACGCGAACGGCACCATTGCCAGCGCCCACCAGATCCAACGCGTTGTCGGATCGGCAGAAATCTCACCCGGATAGCCAAGCACCACCATCAGAGCCGCCAGACCGCCGAGCCGAACGCTTTTCGACCAGGTCTCAGAGCGGGTGAGCCCCATCACGAGGATGAGTTCAATCAAAAGAAGCGGGACCGTGAGGATCCAATCGACATAGCGATAGGCATCATTGAACGCGACGCCGGTCGCCTGCATTTGGCCGTTGACCACTTCAAACGTGCCGTTCCAGCTCTCATAAATGCGCACGTAGTGATAGAGCGCGATTGCTGTGACCAACCCCGTAATGGTTAAGGCGGTCTTGTAATGGCCCTGCACTTGCGACCGGCCGAGCCAGAAAAAGAGTGTCGCCGCCCCCATCGCGGCAATTGTCAGTGAAAACGCATTCGAAACCAGTTCGAATTGCGAGACGGATAGCTGTTCCATCATGCACCTTTGTCGTTGGAGCAAAGAGCCTTGGTGGCGCTTGCGTGTCTAATCAACGGACGTGGCTGGTGATGGTTTGCTGATGGGTCGTCTTTTTTCTGCTCTGAGACAATGGCGCGCAGTGCATTCTTGAGACGCGGTTTTCGCCACTATTGAACAATGCGCGCGGCGCGTACGCGTTCCATGGCGCCACTGAATTCGCGTGAAGCTGACATTGCACGTCGTCGTGACGGACGAGCGAACCCTCGCGGCGGAAAAGTCGGCCGCGAACGACGTTGGCACGCCGTACATCAGCGAGGCGCTGGCACGGTCCATCAGGCGCCGACACCGCAGCGCGATCAGGCGGGCCGGCGGCTCCAAACGGCGCGCGGCATGCGGAACGGCAGCAGCACCTTCACCCACTGCGATGAAAAACGGCTGAGATTGAGCGTCTCATGCACAGCCGCAACCTTTTGACCCAACACGCGCGTTTTCAACTCAGACCGCGCATAAAAAGGCGTGTCCTCAAGCGTGTGGACCACCTGAGCGTCGCGGTCGTCGGCCTGCGTGTGACGTGCGATGCGCCACAACGTGGTGGGCAGCTTGACCAGCGGCGCCGGCTCGAATGTGGAGACCTCGCCATTGCGATCGAACCGCAGCGCCAGGGCCATGCGCTCACCACCAACGCGGCGCACATCGTAAAGCACCGCCGTTTCGTCACCATCCAGCGCCGCGCGGGACCAGTCCCAATGGGCAAAGCTGTCCTCAAGGGCGATTTCGCCGTCGTTGCAGTCCAGATAGCCGCGCCCTGACCACGACAGGCCAGGGTGATCGAGCGCCACCTCGACGCGCACCGACGGGGCAATCGGCCACCAGCGGTGGTGGCCCTGCGCATCGAGCGCAAAAATCTGCCGCGTGATGGCTTGCGGCACGATGCGCACACGCCCCTTCACGCGCGCGCCGGTAGGGGCCCCGCGTTCGTCGATCTCAACCGTCAACTCGTTCCCGTCCCAGCGCATGGCGCTCGGCCCAATCTCCAGGGACTGCGGCTCCACCGTCACATCATGGGCACGGCGTTCCGTCATCGCCCAGCGAGCACCGCGCCGGCCATAAAGCGCAACGTTCAAGGCGCAGTGGTCGATAGGCTGCTGGCGCCCAGCCCAGGCATAATAGGGAGAAAAAACACTACCGATGAACGCAATGATCGTCAGCCCGTAGGCGCCGTCGTCGCTGAGCGCGTCACAGTACCACCAGGCATAGCCACCTTGTGGAACGTGCGTATCGAAGCGCGGTCCGATATGAGCCTCATTGCCGCCAACCGGCCAGACAGCGCCGCCATAGGCACTCCGGGCCCCGGATGGGTCGTCCCGCCGGCCAGAACCAGCCCCGAAATCGGTGTCCCGGCCGCTGGCCGGCTGAACGACGCCTGCCAACCGTGAGCCGCCTGGCCGTAAAGCGCCCCGTCGCTGCCCGGAAAGAGCCTGGAGAACTCCGCCGGTCCCGTCATCAGGCAGTTCCCGGTCAACTCGCCGGTCGACAACAGGGGTTGGCCGGTGTCCGGATCGCTCAGTGTCAGGCCGCAGCGCTGCAGCAGGGCCTGGGTCGCGCTCTGGCATTGCTGTATCTCCTCATCGGGCATTTCGGGGCGGGCGGGGGCATTGGCAATCAACAGGAAACGTTCGCCGTCGGCATCCGGCGTGTGGCCGGGCGCCGCATCAGCGCGGTCCTGGGCGCAGACATAGATTGTCGGGGTGTGCGGTGGCGTGCGCCTGGAGAAAATATCCTCAAACTCCCGCGCATAGTCTTGTGAGAAAAAAACATTATGGTGCGTGAGTGGAAAGCCATCCGCGCGCCCACGCGCCGTCCATGCAAAGGCGGAGAGCGAGTGACGCGCTGGCGTTCTGGCACGCACGACGCGCGATGAAGCGCTGCCGAGCAGGCACCGCGCCAAAGCGTTGCTGTCACCATTAAACACCACATTGTCCGCGGCGATCACGCTGCCATCGGCCAGCCGAACGCCGGTGACACGACGGCCTTCCACAGTGATCCCCGCGACGTGAGCGCCAGTGCGTAACATAGCGCCCTGGCGCTGCGCGAGGTCTGCCACTGCACCGGCCAGCGCGTGCATGCCACCATCGACATACCAGACGCCTTCCTGCTCGACGTGGGCAATCAACATCAGTGTCGCGGGAGATTTATAGGGCGACGATCCACAGTACGTCGCGTAACGGCCGAACAACTGCTGCAACCGAGGATCGCTGAACGACTTGCCCAATTCGCTCCACAGCGTTGCAAGCGAGCGAATGCTCCAGATCAGCCCCAGACGGTGGATGCCAATGCGATTGACGAGCCCGGCGACGCTGGGTCTCGGCGCGCAGATGAAGGTGTCGCGCAGCGTTTCGAACGTGCGTTTGGCGTTCGCGCTGAACGCAAGGAAGGCGCGCGCCTCTGCGGGGCCGGAAAATGCGGAAATGGCATCGGCAGAGCGCTCAAGATCCGCGTAGAGATCAAGCGTGGCGGACCCCGCCGAGCCGGGCGCGCCGCTGCCAAGCTCTGGTGCTCCGCCGGACGCACGACCAGAACCGCCTGGGTCCCAGGCGTGGCGTGCGAGGATCTCCGCGCGTCGGAGCCTGACATGGTCCTCCAAACGCGAGCCGGCCTGTGCGAACAACGCATCAAAGACCCAGCGCATCGTGAAGACCGTCGGCCCGCCGGCAACGAGGGTGCCGCCGACGCGCGTGTTGCGCATTTTGCCGCCCGGCGAGTCCGCTCGCTCAAGGATCAGCACTTCGTGGCCGGCGCACGCCAAGTCGACGGCGGCGGTCAAGCCACCGATACCGGCGCCGATCACTATTGTCCGTTCACGGGGCAATGCCACTCGATCTCCTGATGCGCGCGGTGCGCTCCTCGTCACGCCTCGCGCCACTTCTGGTCGGTGCGCGCCCGCCCCACGGGGAGATGGGCTGGCGACCGCGCCGCCTGACGCGTCACGCGACAAGACGCCTGGCACCAAGCGTCAAGAAAGACTGACGCAAGGGGAAGACGTTTTCAATTGACAAAACGGGGCGTGACACTGCGCATGCGCCGCCGCTTCTGCGCAGCCCGTGCGCACCAGTGGCGCTACCACGCATTCCAAGCGGCCGGCCGATTTGGAAAGGCCAAGCGAGCGGCCGGCCTGGAAAGGCCCGAGCGGCCGGCCGAACTCTGGCAAGGCCCGCCAGTCTGCGCAAAGGCGCACGGGCCAGGTGCGTTGCTGCCGCGTAGGCCGCCAATGCAGGAGATGGCATGACTGTGAACGAGGATAGGGCGCCTGCGCCGCGCGTGCCCGGTGATCGGCCGCTGGGACTGATCGAGCGCCTCAGGCAGCTTCGCAACACGGTCGTTGCGCATCCACGGTTCCAGAAATGGGCCGCTGGCTTTCCCTTGACGAGGCCGGCGGCCAACGCCCGTGCGCTGGCACTCTTCAACCTGTGTGCCGGCTTTGTTTACTCGCAGGTGCTCAAGGCGTGCGTTGAACTGAAGGTGCTGGACGCGGTTGCCGAGCGACCTGTGCCGCTCGACGCACTCGCCACCGCGTGCGGTCTGCCCGAGGACCGTGCGCGCCACCTCTTTGACGCGGCCGCAGCATTGAAACTGCTGGATCGGATCGACGCCAGCGCGCGGCTCGGTGCAGGCGACGCCGCGCAGCGCACGCCATCCTATGCGCTCGGCGAACTTGGTGCAGCACTGCGCGGCAACGCGGGCGCCCTTGCTATGATCCACCACCATGCACTTCTGTATGACGACCTGCGCGATCCCGTGGCGCTGCTGCGCGATCCCGAGACGAAGACGCGGCTCGCCGACTACTGGGGCTATGCCGGCGCCAGCGTCCCCGCAGACCTGGCCGGCGATGCCACTGCGCCCTACTCAACCTTAATGGGACAGTCGCAGCACCTGGTGGCCGGAGACCTTCTGGACGCCTACCGCGTGGTTCGCCACGGCCACATTCTCGATGTCGGCGGCGGGGATGGCACCTTCCTGCGGGCCGTGGCCGAGCGTGCTCCGGACACCATCGGCCTGACCCTCTTCGATTTGCCGAGCGTGGCGACAAACGCCCGGGCGCAGTGCGCCGCAGCGGGGCTTGGTTCGCGCATCGCCTGCGTCGGCGGCAGCTTCCTGGACGATCCCCTCCCCAGGGGCGCCGACCTCATCACGCTGGTGCGCGTCTTGTTCGACCACGACGATGCGACCGTCGCTCAGATCCTGACCGCCTGTGCTGACGCGCTCGCCCCCGGTGGCACCTTGCTGGTTGCCGAACAGATGGGTGGTCCTGCGGGCGGTGCCGAAGTGGGAGACGCCTATTTCGGCTTCTATCTGCTCGCCATGGGCCGTGGACGTCCCCGCCGGCCGAAAGAATTATCCGACATGCTCAAAACCGCAGGCTTCAGTCGGGTTCGCACCGTGCGCACGCGCCGGCCCATGCTGGTTCAGGCGCTTGTGGCAACGCGCGGGTGACGCCACTGGAAATTGTTGTCGCAATTACTTGACAGCAATACATGTCAATTTAGTATGACACTCTCGAGACCCACCAAGGTCGGACGCCGACCGGTCGCAGTGCTTCCAGGCTTGCTGCCGCTTCGGTCTCCGTCCGGGCGAGACCTCAGGTGTCATCATGCGCACGCGCGCCATCATCATCCGCGAACCGCACACACTCGACCTCGCTGAGGTTGAGCTCGCGGCGGCGCGTGACGGTGACGTGGAGGTGGACGTGCTGTGGACCGGCGTCAGCGCCGGCACGGAGCGCCTGTTCTGGTCGGGTCGCATGCCGCCATTCCCCGGCATGGGCTACCCACTGGTGCCGGGCTATGAGGTTGTTGGCCGGGTGCGCCACCGTCACGGGCAAGCACCAGACGATGGCGACGCCACGCACGCGAACGCAGCCGAAGATTTCGACATCGGTGACCTCGTCTTTGTGCCAGGTGCCAACTGCTACCAGGATGTCCGCGGCCTGTTCGGCGGGGCGGCTGCCCGGTTGCGCGCACCGGCAGATAAGCTGCGCAGGCTGCCGCGCACCATTACAGGCGGACCTGACAGCCCAGGCGTCGGCGCCGACAGCCACATCGCAGGCCCGATCGAGGGCACACTGCTCGCTCTGGCCGCAACGGCCCAGCACGCGCTGGCGAGCTGTTCAAGCGACCACGGCCCCAGCCTCATCGTCGGGCACGGCGCGCTCGGCCGCCTCGTGGCCCGCCTGATGGCGGCTCAGGGTTTTGCCGACGTCACGGTGTGGGAGACAGCATCTGACCGA
This sequence comes from uncultured Hyphomicrobiales bacterium, assembly GCA_964527285.1. GTDB lineage: Bacteria > Pseudomonadota > Alphaproteobacteria > Rhizobiales > CAZGNQ01 > CAZGNQ01. The sequence continues at coordinate 10,727 of CAZGNQ010000098.1, forward strand.
CGCGACGGCGCTGCCGGCTACAGTGTCATCGACCCGTCGGCTGAAACCCAAAAGGCCTATGCACGGATCATCGACGTCAGCGGTGACGCCGGACTGTTGGACACGCTGATCGGCCACCTGGCGCCCGGCGGCGAAATCGTCCTCGCCGGCTTTTACGCCGATCGCCTGAGTTTCTCATTTCCGCCGGCCTTCATGCGCGAGGCGCGCTTTCGCGTCGCCGCCCAATGGCAGGCGAGCGATCTCGACCGGGTGATAGCGCTGGCCGATTCCGGCGCGCTCTCGCTGGCCGGTCTCATCACACACACAGCACCTGTGTCGGACGCGCGAGCCGCCTATGACGCCGCGTTCAACGATCCGGCCTGCCTGAAAATGGTGCTGCACTGGGAGGGCGAGGCATGACGACGATGGACGAGCTAACACTCGATCACGGCACTGCGGAGGACATGGACGCAGCCTTGCGTCAGGAGGCGGCGCAAGCGCCCGCCCCGGTCCACACCGGTCCGGTGAAAAAAGCGACCCAGGTCATCGCGATCTACGGC
>CAZGNQ010000099.1:0-11223 GCA_964527285.1 uncultured Hyphomicrobiales bacterium
GATCGACCACATCCCCGTGAGCATGTCGATCTTATCGGCCAGCGCGACGGCCATAGAGACGGGCGCGGTTGGCACAGGATCGGACGGACCCTGCGGGAGATAATGCGCACCGATGGCATCAGCGACGGCGCCATGCAGCCCCTGCTCAAGCGCGTAGTACCGGCCCATGATGCCCTGGAGTTCAGGAAACTCCCCCACCATGCCGGACACGAGATCGGCTTTGCACAGCGTCGCCGCCTCGATAACTTCGCCGGGTTCAGCGCCGCATGCGGACGCCAGGCTGCCGGCGAGCGAGGTGATGCGTGCCACCCTGTCCGCCTGACTGCCCAGCTTTTCATGGAACGTGACGGCGGAGAGCTTTTCGGCCATCGCGCTGAGCGGCGTCGTGCGGTCCTGATCCCAGAAGAATTTTGCATCCGACAGCCGCGCGCGGATGACACGCTCATTGCCCGCACGCACGGCCGCGCCGCCGTCGTCAGGTCGGATGTTTGAGATCAGGAGGAACCGGTTGGCGAGGCGCCCCGTCCCAGGCTCACGCAGCGAGAACACTTTCTGGTGCGTGCGCAAGGACGTCATCAACGCTTCAGGCGGGACGGAAAGAAAATCCTCAGAGAAGGTTCCGATCAGCGCCAGCGGCCATTCCACAAGGCCGGCGTTTTCTTCTTCCAGGCCAGTGTCCTCAATGAGTTCCAACCCATTGTCGCGCGCAACCTGCAGGGCCTGCGAGCGAATGGCGCTGCGGCGCTCGTCAATGTCCAGCATCACGCACGCGTTGGCCAGGACGTCGCGGTACTGCGCAAAACCGGTCACGTCGATCATGTCCGGCGCAAGGAACCGGTGCCCCCAGGTCGATGCGTTGGCGCTTACGCCCTCCACTTCAAGCGGCACGACCGTCCCGTCGAACAGGCAGAGAATATTGCGCAGAGGACGCACCCACATCAAGCTGCCGCTGCCCCAACGCATGGACTTCGGCCACGGGAATCTGCGGATGATGTCCGGCAGTGCCTCGCCGACGATCTCGGGCGTCGGGCGTCCTGGCTTCTCGATGCGCGCGAGATAATATTCTCCCTTTTTGGAGTCCTTGACCACCTCGGCGTCGTCGATCGATGCGAGCCCAGCCGCCTTGAGGAACCCCTCAACCGCCTTTTCCGGCGCGCCCACACGCGGCCCTTTACGTTCCTCGCTGATGGCCGGTGAGACCGGCGCCAGATCCGGGACATGCAATGTCAGACGTCGCGGCGTAACGTATGCGGCGTGCGCCTCCACGCTGAGCCCGGTTGCTCGCAGGGCCGCCGCCATCAGATCGGCCAGATCGGCAGCCGCGCGGCGTTGCATCCGAGCCGGGATCTCCTCGCAGAAAAGCTCAATCAGAAGCTCAGGCATTTTTCATCCCATGCGCGCAGGGGTATGCGCCGCTGCATTTCAAACTTCGAATGGTCCACCCGAGGCACGTCAGGTTTAGAACTCCACGCCAAAAGCTTTGAGAAGTCCGACGATGCCGAGCCCGAGGTCCGTCAATGCGCCCGTTGTCGCCAGATAACCAGTCGCAACAAGGACGACGAGATAGCCCGCCAGACGTACACCGAGGCTGCGGCGATAAAACGTGATGAAGACGACGAGCGTCATTGGGACGACAAACGCAATCGTCCCGAGCATCAGTGCGATTTCCATGGCGAACGTCCCTCTCGCTAAGCACCGTAACGGACCGTGCCTGATTGCGCTTGCGACATTGCATGCGCGCCAGTGCAGACCGGCGCAGATCAGGCAACGCCCGTGGCGTCGTTCCAGCGCAACCCGCCCGCATCCGTGCGGACCCAGCGCTCCGCACAGGCTTTGGCCAGCGTGCGCACCCGCAGAATGTAGCTTTGGCGCTCGGTCACGGAGATCACGCCGCGTGCGTCCAGAAGATTGAAGATGTGGCTTGCCTTGATGCACTGGTCATAGGCCGGCAGCACGCAGCGATGCGCATCGTCCGGCCCGCCCGGCTCTCCCGCCTCCAGGATCGCGGCGCATTCGGCCTCGGCATCCTTGAAGTGCGCGAACAGCGCCTGTGTGTTGGCAATCTCGAAGTTGTACCGCGAGTATTCCTGTTCCGCCTGCAGGAACACGTCGCGGTAGCTGATGCGATCAGGGCCTTCCGCGCCGTTGAAGTTGAGATCGAAGACATTCTCAACGCCCTGGACGTACATGGCCAACCGCTCCAGCCCGTACGTCAGCTCGCCTGACACCGGACGGCAATCGAGGCCGCCGACCTGCTGGAAATAGGTGAACTGCGACACTTCCATGCCGTCGCACCAGATCTCCCAACCCAGACCCCACGCGCCGAGCGTCGGGCTCTCCCAGTCGTCTTCCACAAAGCGGATGTCGTGCTGCAGGGGATCAAGCCCGATGGCCGCGAGCGAGCCCAGATAAAGCTCCTGCAGGTCTGGCGGTGAGGGCTTCAGGAGCACCTGGAACTGATAATAGTGCTGCAGCCGGTTCGGGTTTTCGCCGTAACGCCCGTCCCCAGGTCGGCGGGAGGGCTGGACGTAAGCAGCTTTCCATGGCCGAGGCCCAAGCGAGCGCAGTGTTGTGGCCGGATGAAATGTGCCGGCCCCAACTTCCATGTCGTAGGGCTGCAGGATCGCACAGCCGTGGCCTGCCCAGTAGTTCTGCAGCGTGAGGATCAGGTCTTGGAAGGATCGCGTCGGATCGAGCGCGCGCGCATTGGCAGCGCTCGGTGCGGCCTGAGCACGCTCTTTCGACGCGGAACTCTCCGGCTTTGTAGGTTTCGGGCGCGAGGCCATCGGCAGGGTCCGGTGTCGTCTTGGGTGGGCAGTGGAGCCGGCAAGCGTGCACTTGCGGGCTGGGGGAGGCGGGCGTGGCAGGTGGACTTGAAATGCGGATTTGGAAGCTGGACAGGGCGAACGGCTTGGGCCGTTGGCGAGGGCGGTTCACTGGAGGCCGTCGTCTTCGGTTCGCGACGCCTAACGAGGTGCGCCGGGCAAAACAAGTCGGGCCGGGCCACGGACGGTGCAGCGATTTAGGCCGCGTGCCCGCACTGTCGCTGATCGCTGAATATGAAAGGCGCGCGCGGCGCACCACATCAGGTGACGTCGGACACCTGGTCCTGACGAACCGCCCGGCGACCCGTGATCATTGCGCCAACAAGGTTTTCGCGCTTCCAAACCGCGTAGTAGGCGATTGCGCTCACGTGCAGCACAACCAGCGCCAGCAACACGCGGGACAGGTTGGCGTGCAGCGCTGTTGCCGTGGCCGACACGTCGGAGCCCACCATTGATGCGAGTGGGCCGGCGTTGGCAATTTCATCATCTGCCATCAACCCGGTCGCCACCTGCACCGCGAGCACCGCCAGGATGGCGATGGCTGACAGTGCACCGAGCGGGTTGTGGCCGTACCAGTGGCTTGGCTTGCGGGCACCGACATGCGCAGCATACCGCGCCACCGCACCGGGGCCGCGCAGCATCGCAGCAAATCGCGCGGTCTGGGAGCCAACCACGCCCCAGACCAGACGCAGGGCAACGAGAACGCCGACGGTGTAGCCCGCGTAGAAATGCCATGTTTTGAGGAAGGGGCCCCACTCGCCGAGCGCCCACGCCGTGACGACCGCAATGGCGATGGTCCAGTGGAGCAGCCGGACGGGCAAATCCCAGACCCTGGCAACGACGACCCCGTCAGCGCTGTCGCCCGGGCGGTCCGCTGTGCTTCCAGCCGGTGACGCTGCGCTCATGGGTTGGCCTCCGCGCTGATGTCTATGCGCCGCGACCAGCATTGGCCGGTCGCGGCGTTCCATTCAAGCAAGCACGTGAAAGGTCGAGGCGGGTTCAACTGGCCGCGACCGCGTGATCAAAAGTCCTTGGCGCGGTAATCGTCGTGGCACGCGCCGCAGGCCTTGCCGACCTGGCCAAACGCGGCAGCCATCTCGCCGCGGCCATTGCCGGCCACGGCCGCAAGGTTATCCACGGCGGACTTCCAGGTTGTGTAGGCCTCAACGAAGCCCGGCGTATCGCTCCAGATCGCCGGAAGCGAGCGCGTCTTGCCGGGCATATCCTCGTTCGACGTGCCTGCGGGGAACAGGTCAGCCGGGACATAGCTGGCGATGGCCTTCAACTGCTCGGCATTCTTCTTGGCCACGTCGGCGTCGTAGTCCATTTCGCCCTTCGCCATCGCGCTGATGGGGCCGAAGTGGAACAGCACGATCTGGTAGTAACCGCGGCGCGCTTTGACGGCCGTCTCGTTGGCGCTGGCGGCGACAGTACCGGCAAAGGCGGCGCCCATCAGCGTCGCCGTGGTGAGCAGTGCGGCTGAAGCCGTGCGGAGGATGCTGATCTGGCGCATGGTGTTGGTCCCTTGGTGCCTTGGTCTCTTGTCTTGGTCCGGTTCCACCATCGGGAACCGCGGACTGGAATGCGTGAGCCGGACACCGGTGAGGTGTCGTCCGGCGTGATGCCGGTCGCCACATGGGCTGGCGAGCGGGCTCGCTTTGCGGGGGCGAACCACGTGCTGCGGTGCGACCATCGACGACCGGCTTACGACTTATGGCGTCAAGTTGTCGCATATGCACATGTCATTTTCGTGAACTTGGAAATTCCTCTCAATGAGAGGGCAAGGCGCCATGCCGCCGATCAACCGACAAGGGCGCCGTCACAGTGGCGGCAGGCCGTTCACCACACCTTCCTGGATCACGGCCGGGTCGTAAGCTTTGCGGGCGAACACCCGACGCACCAGCGGCTCGAAGTGGTCCAGCAGCTCCATCGGGTAGTCCGGATCAAAACTGGACTGGTCCCAGCGCTCGCAGAAATCGGCGCAGCTCTGGAAACAGGGATGGTCACGGAAGCGCTCGCGCGCATTCTCGTCCCAGCCATAATGATGGGCGTAATACAGCATCTGAAAAATGCCGTGATGCTCGACGACCCAGGCGCACTCCCAGCGCACGAACGGCCGGATCACCTCGGCAGAAAACCTGTCATGGTTCTGGGGCGCGAGGCCGTCGCCGACGTCGTGCAGAAGTGCTGAAAACACCCAATCGTCGTCGGCGCCTTCGTTCTGGGCGCGGGTTGCGGCCTGAAGCCCGTGCTCAAGCCGCGTGATGCGATAGCCCGGCAAGGTGACCTCACCCTGGCGGCGAAGCTCGTCCAGCACCCGATCGGCCGTGAGGGCGACGTAAGGCTTTTCCAGTTCGTGGAGGAGTTCGTAGTCCTCCTTCGTGCCGTCCTTCATCTGGGTGAAGGAGACGATCCGTCCGCCCGTGTCCGTCGTGCTCATGCCGCCGCCTCTTCGTGTTGCTGCGCCTGCCGACCGGTCACGCGCCTCTCGGCAAGTCGAGCAGATCAGGCCCGTGCGCATACCCCCTCAATCCGGTCGGTATTCGCCGGTCTTGGGGTCCTGGCGGAGGGTTTTGACCTGTCGCGGGCCGCTCGGGCCTTTGGCGCCCTGCCCGGCCGGCGCGTCACCGGCGGGGCCCGTGTTGCCCCTTGTGTCCCGCTGCTTTGCCAACTCGGCCGCCACGCGCGCGCGCTCCTTGGTCCACCATTTCCAGGCGGTGTACGCGCCATAGCCGGCCAGCGCGAGCAGGATCAATTGCGGCATTGCCATCACTCCATCGCAGGCGACCCTGCGCTGCGGCCTCAGCCGGGCAGCCTCTTACAATCCATATCGCGCCCAGACGGCGCGCTCTTCAAGCCCGGCAAACACCCCGTCGACCGCTTCGGCCGCAACCCGTTCGATCGCCAAGCCGGCGGGCGCATCGTGCACACCGGATGATGGCCGGCGGAACAGCCCCTCGCGCCGTGTCACCACCTTGAGCCGCGTCTTGTCGCCGAACATCTCACGCAATTTCGTCCGCACGTCGGCGATACCGTCAATCAGTCCCGCGTCCACGCCCTTCGCGCCAACCCATACCTGACCTTCAAACAGGTCCGCTTCGTCGCCGTTCAGCCGCCCCTCCCGGCGCTGGCGGACCATATCCTTGAAGATCTCGTGGATCTGGTCCTGCACACCCCGCAGCCAGGCGACGTCCTCGGGGTCTTCCGGGCGGAAGGGGTCCAGCTTGCTCTTGGTCTTTCCAGCCGTATAGACGCGGCGCTCCACACCGACACGGTCGATTGCGTTGTGAAACCCGAAGCCGGCCGAGATCACGCCGATTGAACCGACGATCGACGACGGGTCCGCATAGATCTCATCGGCCGCAAGCGCGATCATGTAGCCGCCCGACGCTGCAACATCCTCCACAAAAGCAATCACCTTCACCTCGTTTTCTTCCGCCAGCGCCCTGATGCGGCGGAAGATGAGATGGGCCTGCACCGGCGCGCCTCCAGGCGAATTGATGACGAGCGCCAGCGTCTTGTTGCGATCGACGGCCTTGAAAGCGCGATCAATGACACTCGCGGCGCTCTGGATGGAGAGCGACGAGCGGAAACCGCTTTGCGGCGTGATCATGCCGGACAGCCGAATGACCGGGATCGTGGGGACGCGCTTGAAGGGGTTATACATGCTGGCCAATCCGTTGGGCGCTGAGGTGGAGGGCGCTTTGGGTGAAAGGCGCCCGGGGTGAAAGGCGCTTGGAGTGGAGGGCGCCGACCGGGCGGCGGCGGGCTGCAGTCTGGCTCTCGGCCAACGCAGTGCCACAGCCATTCGTTCACCGCGAGCCTTTCAAATCGATTGCCGCCCCGCCTTCCAGCACCGCGCAAAGGGCGGGCGTGAAGCCGTGGCCCGTGGGCCCGTGCAGGGCCATGCCGCGGTGCAGACGGAAGGGGCCGCGCCTGGCCTGGCTGGCCTGAATGATGACGAGTTCGGCGTCTGGCCCTGCGCTTGGCGCCACGCCTGTCGCGTCGTTTGGCGCTGCGTCAGGCGTGAACGTGGTATCTCCGCCAGCCTCGGGTGCACGGCTCCAGAACGGCACCACCTGCACAGCGCCGAACCTGTCCCCCATCGCATGAAGCACCGCCGGGATGGCTGCCGGGCGATTGACGATGGTCAACGTGCCGCCCGGGCGCAGAACGCGCGATGCGGCCGCAATCCACGGTGCAAGACCCGCCGGGCCCAATTCGTTGGCAATGGCACGCAGGCGATTGGCAGCGCGCTGCACCGTACCGTGGGCGTGATAGGGTGGGTTCATCATCACATGGTCCACCGGCCCGAGGCGCGCGAGCAGGCTGTTCGCCCCCACGCCTTCCAGATCGCACGCCTGGAAGCTGACCCTCGGGGCAAGTGCGTTGTGGGCGGCATTGTCCCCGGCGAGGTCTGCCAGCGCCGGTACGATCTCCAGACCGTGAACAACAGCGTTGGGCAGGCGTAGGCCAAGCGCGAGGCTCGCCACGCCGGCCCCGGCACCCAGTTCAAGGACACGGGGCCCACAATCGCCGGCCGGGACGCAAGCGGCCATGATCAAGGCGTCTATGCCTGAACGAAACCCATCGCGCGGCTGGCGCACCAGCAATCGGCCGCCGATGAAAGCGTCCTGCGTCAGCGCGCCGAGGTCACCCAGCAGTTGCGGCCACGTCGCACCGTCGTCGAACGCGTCCACTGTCGGATCATCGCGTGAGCGTGCGCGCGATCGTGCATCACGCATCGTTGCTGTCCAGCCCACCGGATCGATCTTCCTGCTCCGCCATCGCCAGAATGTCCTGAGCGCGCGCAAGGTCGGCGCGGTCCACCATCACCCGGCGCGGGAAGATGCCGATCTGCCCTTCCATGATCGAGATGTTCTCATCGAGCACCACATGCTCGACGTCGGCATCGCGCAGCAGCGCGGTCAGGAAGCTGAGGAACACCGGATTGTTGGAGCGAATGAGCAGTTCCATGGCACAATCCTCGCACGGGCACACGCCGCTCGTGTCCTGTACCAGAAGTTCGTCGCAGCTCGCGGCAGACGTTGAACGAACTTCTGGTTCTTTCCCGACACGAGAAGCTTCTGATTCTAGCGTGGTTTTGATTTCGGAAGTTCGCCCGGGAGTGTGCGGGTTGTGTCAGCGAACTACTGAAACACCACACTGGTGTATCGCCACACTGGCACGCCAGAAAGCGGCTCGATTGGTTTTGACGCATGACCAAGGCCATGTCAGGACCGGCGTCCAGGTCGACGACCGGTCTTCACGCAACTGCAAATACGTCAGCCACCCGGCCGAGGCGTGGCGCAGCACATGCCGCCGGGCACTGCCATATGCGAACACCGGGCGGCGCATTGGAGAATCGGCGCCCCGGCCTTAACAGGTCGGGACCCGCCTGCGTCGTCATGGCCATCGCGGACCCGGTGCAATCGGATACGGTTCCCACCACTTGTAATTGTGGCCGAAAACTCAGGGATGGTCGATTTGGGCGTGGTCGTTTCGATTGACAAGCACTCCGACACGGGACGCTCGGCGGACACCGCATCCGATCCGCTCACGCATCTGCGTCCGCTGCTGGAGATGACCGCCGGCGACATGGGCCGTGTCAACCAGATCATCCTCGACAAGGCAAAGTCCGACGTTGAGACGATCCCGGTGCTGGCACGCCACTTGATCGACAGCGGTGGCAAGCGCCTGCGCCCCATGTTGACCATCGCTGCTGCGCGCATGTGCGGTTATGCTGGCGACGGCCATGTGACGCTGGCCGCCAGCGTTGAGTTCATGCACACGGCAACCCTGCTCCATGATGACGTGGTGGACGAGAGCGACCTGCGCCGCGGCAAGCCGACGGCCCGCATGCTGTGGGGCAACCAGGCCAGTGTGCTGGTGGGTGATTTTCTGCTCGGCCAGGCATTCAAGATGATGGTCGACGTGGGCTCGCTCCCCTGCCTGCGCATCCTGTCGGACGCCGCTGCCGTGATCGCCGAGGGCGAGGTCTGGCAGCTTGCGGCTTCGAAGAATGTCGCAACCACCGAAGATGAATACCTGAGCGTCATCAATGCCAAGACGGCCGCGCTGTTCTCTGCGGCGTGCGAAGTTGGTGCCGCACTCCCCGGCCGCCCGACAGGCGAGGCGGCGGCCCTTCGCTCCTACGGCAAGAACTTGGGCATCGCCTTCCAGCTTGTGGACGATGCGCTTGACTATTCCGGCGAGCAGGCGGCGCTCGGCAAATCGGTCGGGGACGACTTCCGCGAAGGCAAGATCACACTGCCTGTGATCCTCGCCTACCGGCGCGGCACGGATGGCGAACGTGCTGAACTCAAGCGCATGCTTGAGGGCGGCGAGACGTCCGATGCTGACCTGGAAAAGGCCCAGGAGATCCTGCGCCGCCACCGGGCGGTGGAAGAGACGTTCGAGCGCGCGGTCTACTACGGCGCCATGGCGCGCGACGCGCTCGCCATCTTTCCGGAGAGTGCTGAAAAAGGCGCGATGTTGGATGTGGTCGCGTTCTGTATTGAGCGCGCGCACTGAGAACGCGCGCACTTAGAGCGTCCGCATTGGGGCCGATCAGGGCAGGCGGGCGTTAGCGCCCGCTCCTCGTGTGGCCGGGCAAGGCGCGCCGGCCGTTGGTGCAAGCTGCATCGCGCCGGCCAGCAATCAGCTCTCAAAGACGATTTGCGGCCCGGCGCCGCTGCCCTCACCGCCAATCGCCTTGAGCGCCTCGGCCACCTTCACGCCGATGTCCAAGTAAACCTGAGCCAGCGGCGAGCCCGGGTCCAGCGCCACCAGCGGCTGGCCGTGGTCGGACCGCTCGCGGATGGACATGTGCAGCGGCACCTCCCCCAGAAATGGCACCTTCAGCCGCTCCGCCTCGCGCCGTGCGCCTCCGGTGCCAAAGATGTCGGAGCGCGCACCGCACTTCGGGCAGAGGTGGTAGGCCATGTTCTCGATGATGCCGAGGCACGGCACGGCGGTGCGCCGGAACATGGCGAGCCCCTTGCGGGCATCGATCAGCGCCAGATCCTGCGGTGTGGAGACGATCACGGCGCCTGACAGCGGGACCTGCTGGGCCATTGTGAGCTGAGCATCACCCGTGCCGGGCGGCATATCGACAACCAGCACATCCAGATCGCCCCACAGCACCTCGCGCAGCATCTGCGTGATGGCCGAAATCACCATCGGCCCGCGCCAGATCACCGGCGTCTCTTCCTCCACCAGGAACCCCATCGACATCACCTTGAGGCCGTAGGCCTCGAGCGGTTGGATGAGGCGCGGCTGGATCTGCTTTGGTTTGCCGGTGAGCCCGAGGAGACGCGGGACCGACGGGCCGTAGATGTCCGCATCGAGCACGCCCACCTTCAGCCCCTGGGCCTGCAGCGCCATGGCCAAGTTGACCGCTGTTGTCGATTTGCCGACGCCGCCCTTGCCGGAGGCGACCGCGATGATGTGTTTCACGCCCGGAACACCAGACGGTGCACCGCCCGTTTGCGGCCCAGGTCCACCGCTTCGCGCCGCTGCGGCGCGCGGTGATGGCGTGGGCTGTGGCGCGGCAGAGGCCGCACCGGCCGCACGCTGTGCCGTCAGCACGGCGTTGACATGCGTCACGCCTGCGATGCCGCGCACCATACGCTCCGCGGCTTCGCGCAGCGGCGCAAGCTCCGTGGCCCGCGCAGGGTCGATGCTGATCGCAAACGACACCTTGCCGCCATCGACCACGACGCCCTCAACCATGCCGAGATCCACCAGATTGCCGTCGAGGTCCGGTCCGCGCACCTGGCGCAGCGCATTAAGGATCATGTCGTTGGTGACCATATCGTCTCCCGTCGGCAGCGGCTGGTTGGCGGGCGCGAGGCCCTCGGCGTGGTCGAGCGGTGGTGCTCGCGTCATGCTCATCCGGGCCACGCACGATCGCGGATGAGTGGTCGATGGGGCGGGCCAATTGCGCATAGGGATCGGGCACGCGGTGAGCGAACACGCAAGGCCTATGCGCAACGAGAACCGGGCGAACGTGGCCCAAGTCACCCCGGACAAGGCAAACTCGACAAAGCAACCTCGGACAAGGCAAGTGCCGGTCAGTTTCCAGCCAGTGCCCAGCAAGTCTCCCGCGCGTATCGAGGCCATTCCCTGGCTGTTGCCTTCGCCGGCGACATCTTCATATCTGTGCCATCTGTCTGCGCGCGTCACCCCCCGGCACCGCGCGACGGCGCACGCAAGAGCAAGAATCTTCTGGCCTGTTTCCCGGCGGCTGTTCGCGAAGCCGATCCACCGGGCAGAGGCGACCAGAAGACGCGGTCAATGATGCACCCATGACGAGCGATGACCCGACGACAACGGCAGACACCGCGGGCGTTGGCCCCGCCCCCCTCGCACCCCTCGCACCCCTTTCGCGGCTGAC
>CAZGNQ010000100.1:0-11092 GCA_964527285.1 uncultured Hyphomicrobiales bacterium
ATCGCAAGAGGGCCGGACGCCGGGCGTCGCGTGACAATCAATCCACTCGTCACCTGTCAGACCTGTGCGTTCTGCACGTCGGGCCGCGACAACCTCTGCCCCGCGCGCCAGATCATCTCCATGCCGCCGCGCCCGGGGGCATTTGCCGAGCGCATCGCGATGCCCGGGCGCAACCTGATTGCGGTGCCTGACCATGTGACGAGCGTCAAAGCTGCGCTGTGCGAGCCGATTGCGTGCGGCTGGCACGCCATGCGCCTCGCTGTTTCTGCATGTGCCGTTCCGTTGGAAACGGCGCGGGTGGTTGTGCTCGGCGGTGGTGCCATCGGCCTGGGCGCGGCGCTTGTGGCGCGGCACTTCGGTGCCGGCGAGGTTTGGCTGGCGGAGACAAATCCGCTGCGACACGACGCCTTGCGGGAAGCGGGCGATTTCACGGTTTATAATCCGCGTGAGGACAGCGGGCCCGAGGCGGCAAGCGCGGACATCGTGATCGATGCGGTTGGCTATGCGGCAACCCGGGAGGCGGCAAGCCGGCTGGTGCGCAGCGGCGGTGTGATCATGCACGTTGGTCTCGGCGAGGCGCTCGGCGGTCTCGACGTTCGCCGCATGACTCTACAGGAAATCACGTTCATCGGCACCTACACCTACACCCAACAGGATTTTGCCGACACAGCCGCGGCGCTCTTTTCAGGCGGACTGGGAGACTTGAACTGGGCCGAGGTGCGCGATTTGAGCGCCGGTCCTGCCGCATTCGACGAAATCCACGCAGGGCATGCGCGCGCGCCAAAGATCGTTCTTGCGGTCTAATTCGTCCCTTCGGTTGGCAACCCTTGCTTGCGCGTTGTTGTGCACGGCTCGCTGGAGGCTCAGCCTTTGACAAAGCAGCCGAGGTTCATTCAGCCGCCGGTGGATACAACTGCGGGAAAAATGGTCCGGCGATCCGATCGCCTTGCTGATAACCCTCCGCTTCAAAGATCGCCCGCTCGCCCGCAGCCCAATCTCCCCGATACCGGATCATGCCGTCCGGCGCGGTCATGCGCAGCGTGAAGCGGCGCACGGTCTGCGTCGGTACAACATCCGCCAGTCCTCCATGAAGCGTGCGCATATCAAAGAAGATGCAATCGCCCGGCTGCAGATCCCATGAGATCAACTCATAAGCATCCGGATTGGCCGCCACATCAGGGGGCGCGTAATAACGCTGTCCGTTCACTTCGACCCCTGACTGCGCATCCGGTGTGGGACCGTCCTGCTGGTGGCCATCGGCAAAACGCACCCGCATGAACAATTTATCCCAGAGGTGCGAGCCCCTCACGAAGCTGATGCCGTTGGCGCGGTCCACAGCCTCAAGCGGAAGCCAGAGCACGCACATCGTCCCTTCAAAATCAAAGTACGCCAGATCCTGATGAAAGGGTGGGCGAGAACGGGCACCGGCTTCGCGTAAAAACCAGTTGTCCATCACCAGATTGATCGACGGGGCCTCCAGGAGGCGGGCTGCGAGCGCACCGCAGTGACTGTCGTGAACAAAGGAGTGAAATTCAGGAATGTCATTCCAGACCCAGTAATCCTCGATGTAGGCCGGTGCGTCTGGATCTTTCGTGTGGCGCGCCAAGCGCGGCGACGGTTCGGCCAGATCACGCTCTATGCCGCGCGCCAAGGTGTCGAGCCAGCTTGGATCAAAGGCCCCGCGCAGGCACACGGCCCCGTCGCGTCGAAAGTCATCAATACGCGACGCGCTGACGACGTCGGCGGCAATGTCCTTCATGCGATCCTCCCGTGTTCTGGCACGATTGAACCGGAGGAAACGTTGCCGCGTCAATGGGGCGTGACTGCCACCACCCGGCGCTTTCGGCGGGAGCAAACGGTGATTGGGCTCAGGACGTGAACAAGGGCTGGCGATCTATCGCATATTGGTCCAGGCTCGGCGCTGCCAAACTGGATAGGCCGATCGGCACATCTGCGTGTTGCGGCGGTGTCATAAGGCTTGGGATCGTCTGAAGCTGGATCGCCGCCGCCTCGCCTCGTGCATGCCGGGGACGGCCGACCAGCCGCAAGCCGTTTTCGTTAAGAGGAGAGGACCATGCGTCGACCGCATCCACCGTTTCGCAGCAAGCCGCTGAAGGGCAACGCCCAACCAAAGCGTACTGTCGCTGTCATCCTAAAGACGCAAAACGAGGCAGAGGAAAAGTCAACGGATGGAGGAGACGTGGCGCCACTCACGTCCCGCCCCCGCGCTGGTTTACGCTCCGTTGGCAACGCAGCGGGCCGCTGAGCATATGGGGCGCAGTTCGGCTGTTGCCCTGCGCCCGGCCGATACCGGATGGTCGTTTTGACCGCGCGTGAGCACGGGCCGCTCAAGTCGTACACCGCTGCGTAGCCCGGCGTCGCGGACGCATTTGCGCCGCAACGCCGGGCCTTTGATGCCTCGGGTTATACGGGGTCCGGCGCAGTGACATGGCGGAGATGCCCAGTTTTTAGCCAGAACCGGGCGCCGTCGGGCCCGGCTGTGAGATCGATGCCGCCACCAACAGGAACGCGGAGCCACGAGTGCTGCCGCAATGCGTCACTGTTCTCCGTCGCCGAGCCCTCCAGCATCAGGAGTTCAGCTCCCCCTGGGGCTTCGATGTGTCCTGAGGTCGCCGGCTCCCAGGTCTCGATCTGTACGGTTTCCCTCCCATCCCTGAAGAGCGGCGCAACCTCTACACCGGGGCGCCCTGCCGGCGCGATGCCACCAATTCTGTTGATGTCAACGCGGACGTGTGTGCGGTCTTCCGGCGAAAACTGCCAGAGTTTCACAAAGATGGTCGCCCCAGCCTCTGAGCCTGGCGTGTGGCGGGACGTCGGTGGATTGCGGATGTAGCTGCCGGCTGGGAAATCTCCGTGCTCATCCTGAAAGACGCCGTCGAGCACAATGAATTCTTCTCCCCCGTCGTGCGTGTGTGCTGCGAAGTGACTGCCGGGATCATAACGTACGATTGTCGTGGCGCGGGCGACCTCGTCGCCGATGCGATCCAGCGGTCTGCGCGAGACGCCCGGCATGGGGGATGCCCTCCACTCGACCTCGTCGGAGTGGATCAGGATACGCTGAGCGAAATCAGCATTGATCTTCATTTATCTCTCCTGTTCCGTTGCGGCCGGGTCCTGCAGTGCTGACGACGCGCAGCGAAGGGGCCGGCACCATGGCGTGCGCATGGGGTTCCCCGCGTACCCAGCAAAACGCAACGTGTCGGCGTGCTATCCGCTGTTGCGCAGCCCGGCTGCGATGCCATTGATGGAAAGCTGGATGCCGCGCAGGATTTTCGGATCATCACTTCCGCGGCGATGCTCGCGCAACAACGCGACCTGCAGGTGGTGGAGGGGATCAAGGTACGGAAAGCGATGGCGGATTGAGCGCTCCAGCAACGGATTGTCCTGCAGAAGGCGCTCTGTCTGTGAAACGCTTAAGACCAGTTCGACCGTGCGCCGGTATTCCGTCTCGATCTTCCCGAACACCGATTGACGCAACGTTTCGTTTTCAACGAGGTCGGCATATCGCCGGGCAATCGCCATGTTGGCCTTTGCAAGGATCATATCGATGTTTGATATCTGTGTGCGGAAGAACGCCGATCCGCGGTAGAGCTTGCGGAGTCGCTCAATGCCGTCCTGATGGGCATTGCAATACCCTTCAAGCGCTGAGCCGACACCATACCAGCCCGGCAGCATGACGCGGCTTTGGGACCAACTGAAGACCCAGGGAATGGCGCGCAGGTCTTCAATGCGTTCCAGGGATTTGCGCGAGGCGGGCCGCGAGCCGATGTTTAATGTTGCAATTTCACTGATCACGGTAGATTGCAAAAAATACTTCGCAAAGTCGGTGGTCTCATACACGAGAGACCGGTAGCTCGAGAAGGCCCGATCCGATAAGTCATCCATGATCTCGTGCAGATCGTGCGCCTCAACCTGGGTGTCGCCGTCTTGCCTGGCGGCTTTGCCCGGCATTAAGGTCGCTTCAAGTGTGGCCGCGACCAGTGTTTCCAGATTGCGCCGGCCCAGATTGGGATTGGTGTACTTGCTTGAGATGATCTCGCCTTGCTCGGTCAGGCGGATCTGTCCTTCGACGGCACCAGCCGGTTGGGCAAGGATTGCCTCATAACTCGGACCGCCGCCGCGCCCAACGGTGCCGCCGCGGCCGTGGAACAGCCTCAGTTTGACACCATGTCGATCAAACAAATCAATCAGTCGCGTTTCCGCCTTATAGAGTTCCCATCCAGAGGTGAGATACCCGCCATCCTTGTTGCTGTCCGAATACCCGAGCATCACCTCCTGTAGATTGCCGCGGTGCTCAACCAGTTTACGATAGGCCGGAACGCTTAAAAGCTGGTCCATGATGTCAATGCAATGGCGCAGATCCGCGATCGTCTCGAAGAGTGGAACGATATCAACGCTGCTTGTTCCGTCGGCCGCTATAATGCCGGCTTCCTTCAACAGCACAGCCAACTCAAGCAGGTCAGAGGTCTGTTCAGTGTTGGAGACGATCGACGTTGTCACCGCCTCTTGGCCCAAGTGCTCCTGTCCAGTCTTTGCCGCCGACAGGATTGCCAGTTCGGTTTGCGTTTTTTCGGAATAAGACCAACGGGGTCGCGTCAGCGGGCGTGGTTCGGTGATTTCGCGGGACAGGAGCTCAACCCGTTCTGGTTCATCGAGTTCGTCGTAACCCGTGCCCGGGCGAACGGCCTCAAAAAGCTCAGCGATGGTTTGCGCGTGCACTGAGGAGTTCTGTCGCAGGTCGAGACGCGTCAAATGGAAACCGAAACATTGCACCGCGCGCCGCAGCAGTCGCAACCGCCCACGCGTGAGGCGTTGCGATCCATTTTCAATGAGCGATGACCGGATGATATCCAAGTCGGCGAGAAACTCAGCTGGTGTGGCATAGATCCGGCTCTCTGAGCGGTATTCATCCCGCACGTCCTGGCGTGCGTTTCGGCCAGCGGCACCGGTCGCTCCGGGTGCGACAGCATTTGTCAGGTCAGCAACGCGCGCCGCAGTTGCGTGCAGCCGCCTGCGGATCCGAGCGATGGCCCGGCGATAGGGTTCCGCAGTGAATTCGGCCTCATTGCCCGGAAGCGGTTCAGCCAGTTGGTCGAGTTCGGGCGATGTTTTGACCAGCAGGCTTGACAATGCGAGCTCGCTCGTCAGCTTTTCGAGCTCCTCATCGTAATGGGCGAAGATCTTTTCGCTGTGCCGCGCGAATGCGGCTCGAACAACCGCGTCCGTGACGAATGGATTGCCATCCCGGTCGCCGCCGATCCAGGAGCCAATCTTTAGGAAGCTCGGCGTCTGTACGTCGTCATGGGCGGTGCTGGCCTCAGTCCCTTCGTCGGACGCGCCCGGCGTGGTGCGCAGTGCGCTGAGGCGGTCCGCCAGCCGCTCGTGCAGGCGTGGCACCTCGCGCAGAAACGTGTAATCGTAGTAGCTCAGGCCGTTGTCGACTTCATCAAGAACGGTGAGCTTGGTCTGGCGCAGAAGATTTGTCTGCCACAGACCCAGCACGGCGCGGCGTAATTTGTCGCCGATTTCCTGGAGCTCCTCACGGGTCCATTCCCCACGATCGCGCTTGTCAAGGAGCTCAGCCATTTGGATTTCCCGCCGCATTGTGGAACGACGGCGGATTTCAGTGGGGTGGGCTGTAAGAACAGGGCTGATCAGAGCATTTTGCAGAACCGCGATAATGGCATCGACAGAAATATTCTCTTCAACAAACCGGGCGATGCAATGCTCAATCGATCCCACACGCGGCGCATCGCATTCCAGGTCGTGCTTTCGCGTACGCCGAATGTGGTGCTCATCTTCGGCGAGGTTGGCGAAGTGCGAAAAGTAGCTGAAAGCCCGAATGACGACGACGGCTTCGGAGGGCGAAAGGGAAGCGACCCGGTCCACGAGTTCGCGATGTGCTGAAACGTCGTCGGCACGATAGAAATTGGCTGAGGCCTGCCTGATGGATTCCACAAGATCAAAGAAGCGATCGCCTTCCACTTCGCGGATTGTGTCCCCCAACAATGCCCCGAGCATACGAATGTCGTCGTAGAGTGGGCCGTCCTTCTTCTCGACAGTCGTTACGGCGTCGTCAGCCGGTTGGTCCGCGCTGGTCGCTGCAACTGATGAGAGCTGGTCATGCATGCCGGGGCGCCTTCTGGCTGAATTCCGCAGTCGTTCGTTGGACGGCGTGCCTGCTGGTCAGTCGCAGCGCGCCGGTTGCCAGAAGAGCACGGCCGATGTGCCCCCGCCAGCCCGAGCATGTTCGGGGAAGGGCCGATCGGCGCGCGCGGCTCTGCGCCGACCGGCCGAGTTCACGCCGCCGGTTGAATTTGTGGGGGGCAGCCCGGCCAATGGACAATTCACGGCAGCGCCAGCAACAGCTTGCGGCGTTTCCCGACGGGAAGAAGTTGCGCGTCGACCCCGAAGGCCAGATCGCGAGCAACCTGCGGCCGTGTGCGAACGCGGGCGGACCCTCATTATAGAAGTCAATGACGGATATGGGCTTGGCTCGTATGGTTTGGCCCCAATGAACTGCCTCTGAATTTTCATCCAACCGCAGTTTGGCTCCGCCGGTTGAACTTATCGTCTTGCTCGTCGGTGGCAACAGGCCGGCCTGCGTAGACCTCACGCAGCGGAGCAGGCCGGCCTGTTGCGGGTTTCTCACGCGAGGCGAGGGCGGCATAGACTTCGCTCGGCGTCCAGCAGCCGCGCGCTGAGTGCAGGCGCTGTTCGTTGAAATCGGCCACCCACTCGGCAATGCGAGACCGCGCGTCAGCGAGCCCACGGAACAGGCTCTCGTTCAGAATCTCGTCGCGCATTCGGCTCACGAATGCGGCCGTTAAACGCCTCCATAAAGCCGTTCTGCATCGCCTTGCCCGGCGCGATGAAGTGCGCGTCGATCCTGGTGTGCACCGCGTCCGGTCGCTTGACACTAAGTAATCTAGCAACAGCAAATGGGTCGTAATTATCTTTGTTCGCGCGGCAGGGGACGGGCTGTCTCGCCGTGCCTCACGCGCCGCCCTGGACCAAAAGACCGATCAGCTGACCACCGGACAATCAATGGCCCTTTTCTCACATTTTTTTGCCTGTAGGATCTCAGCCAGTTGGCGCGCAAGTCGAGCCGCTCTTGCTGCTCAATGAGCGCAGCAATACACTGCGTTCGGTCGTCGCGTCCGGAAAGTTCCTTGAATAGCTGCTTCTGCTTTTTGCTCATGCCGCATCCGAGGCAATGACCTTCCAGTGTGAATTTGCAGAAACCGACGCACGGCGATGGTATCTTCTTCCCCATGCAACTGTCCCCCTTGTTGGATGGTTGAGTTTCGAACAAATTGCTTGCGGCCTCGCCCTGCTGTCGACGCCGAATTCCCCGCCACGTCCAAAGTGGGAGCAAACGGGAGCTGGTTTTTCAATCCACCCCTCCACACGCGCTGTCACGTTCAGCAACGCCGTAATTTGTGGAGAAGCGCCGTCCTGTCAACACAGGGCGGCCCAAGTTAGAACATCTCAAAAGTGTGCCGCGAATGTTGACGGTCACCATGCTGAAACGTAGTGGCTCGAGACAGATCGCGCTTGGTTGCCCGAAACGAATGTATCTTAGGCGCGATACTCACGGTCAGCTGCGGAAAGACAGTTGGCCCCGACAATCGCGAGAGGTGACAAACATGCCATTCAAGAATTTAGCCCGGCTTTCCAATCGAGCCATCACCATGGGGTTGACGCTGACGGTTGGCGCCTGTGTGCTGACGATGGATGCAACGACGCGGGCGTTTGCGACGGGCGAACTGAATCTCTATTCATCGCGCCATTACGATACGGACGAGCGGCTTTACGCGGAATTTGAGGAAAAGACCGGCATCAAGATCAACAGGATCGAGGATAAGGCCAGTGCCTTGATCACGCGGATCAAGTCGGAGGGTGCGAACAGCCCCGCGGATGTTCTTCTCACCGTCGATGCCGGTCGCCTCTGGGCCGCCGACCAGGCAGGACTTTTCCAGCCAGTCTCGTCGGATGTCTTGGAAACGGCCATATCCGAAAATTTGCGTCACCCGGATGGACACTGGTTTGGGTTTTCGACACGGGCGCGCGTTATTTTTTATGACAAGAACCAAGTCGCAGAACCGCCGAAAACCTATCAGGACCTTGCTGATCCAAAGTACAAGGGCATGGTCTGCACACGCACCAGTTCAAACATTTACATGCTTTCATTGATGTCCGCACTTATCGAGCACCTGGGGGCTGACGCCGCCAAAGACTGGGCCGCGGGCGTCTGGGCGAACCGTGCCCGTGCTCCCCAGGGCGGTGATACGGATCAGTTGCGCGGGATCGTGTCTGGCGAATGTGGGATTGCCGTATCCAACACCTATTACTTCGCACGCGCCCTTCGCAGTTCTGTTAGGGGGTTGTCTGGCTCCACTGAAAATATTGGTGTGGTGTTTCCCAACCAGGACAGCTTCGGTACGCACGTCAACATTTCGGGTGGTGGCGTGCTCAAGAACGCGCCCAACGCTGAGAATGCCAAGGCTTTTCTTGAGTACCTCGTGAGTGAGGACGCCCAGCGGTACTTTGCTGCAGGAAATGACGAATACCCGGTTGTTGCCGGTGTCGGGAAAAGTTCCAGCATCAAGCAACTGGGTGAGTTTAAGGCCGATGGTCTGGCATTGACGGTGCTTGGTGAAAACCAGCCGCAAGCCCAGAGGCTGTACGACGAAGTCGGTTATCAGTGAAGGCACCAACTCCACGGGGCGTGATGGTGGCTTAGTGTCGCGTATGAGACGTCTGACCGATGCGGTATGCGCCAAGCGCGCGTGCTGCATCGGCTGTTTGAGGTTCGGGCGCCATTGCGCTGGAACCGCACCCAGATGGTCGGCCAGCGCCGAGCCCCACCGTTGTTGGCTGAACCCGCGCTCTGATGAAAACCGGCGAAAACCTGCGCCGTTTATCTCATAACCTATCAGCGTCCTGGCGCAAGGCCCTTCTCAAGGCCCTCGCGATATCCCACTGCAGCACCAACCTACCTGCCGATTAACGCGCGGATCACATGGCATTCCAAACACAAGAAACAAGGCGTTTTTCGCCAGCATCGCCTGCCGTGGATCAGCGTGCTCGCGGTCGTTATCTCAATGGACGTTCCGCGCGACATTGGGTGTCGAAGGCGTGGGGGGAATTGGACCATCACCGGTTGTCGCTCGTAACGGCCTGCATTGCGCTGCTGCTGGTGGCCCCGATCCTTGCTGTCAGCCTCTCGTTGTTTCAGATCGATAACGGGACCATTGCACACCTGACCCGAACGGTGTTGGCAGATTACATCTGGAACAGCGTTTCACTCGTTATCGGCGTCGCGCTCGGTGTGTTTCTTATCGGCACGGTCTCGGCGTGGCTGATCTCGATGTGCGAATTTCCAGGCGTGCGCACGCTCGAATGGCTCCTGATCTTGCCTCTGGCGTTCCCTGCGTATATTCTGGCATATGCCTACACTGATCTTCTGTCACATCCGGGATTTGTACAATCGACGCTCCGCGATCTCACGGGCTGGGGTCCACGGGATTATTGGTTCCCGAACGTCAGGTCTCTGGGCGGCGCAATCATGATGTTCGTTTTTGTGCTGTACCCTTACGTTTATCTTTTGGCACGGTCTGCATTTCTGGAACAGTCGACGTGTTACACGGATGTGAGCCGCGCACTGGGGCGCTCCGTTTGGCAAACCTTTTTCAATGTCTCATTGCCACTCGCGCGACCGGCCATTGCGGGTGGTGTTGCGTTGGCCTTGATGGAGACGTTAGCCGATTACGGCACTGTCTCCCATTTCGGGGTCCACACGTTCACGACCGGAATTTACCGGGCCTGGTATTCCATGGATGACCTGGTGGCGGCCAGCCAGCTTGCAACAATGCTGCTGGCGATGGTGCTTATCATTGTGGTGGTGGAACGGCTTGAGCGGCGGCGTGTCCGCTTTCATAATGCACGCACGGAACGCCAGCGGCAGCGTTATGTACTGCGCGGCTGGATGGCGTGGGGCGCGGTCGCTTTCTGCCTGGTGCCGGTGATGGTGGGGTTCTTCATTCCCGTTGCAACATTGATCCATCTGCACATCGTGGATGGGCATGATCTCTTTTCGGGGCGATACATGGATCTCATCCAGAACACCGTCACGCTTGCAGGCCTCGCTGCGCTCGTGACCGTGGTGGTGGCCCTGGTCATCTCCTATGCGCACCGGGTGGAAAGCGGATGGGTGACGGAGATTACAACGCGGCTTGCAACGCTTGGGTATGCGGTTCCAGGCTCGGTGATTGCAATCGGCATACTGGTGGCGGTTGCAGCCGTCGATCACAGCATTGATACCACGATGCGGGAACTCTTTGGCGTTTCGTCCGGCCTTTTGCTGACGGGAACGGCAGCTGCCCTTATTTTCGGTTATGCGGTGCGGTTCATGGCCGTCGCGGTCAATCCCATAGAAAGCAGCTTTGCCAAACGCTCCGCGTCGATTGATGCGGCTGCACGAACGTTGGGTGAAACGCGGATTGGAGTTTTGCGCCGCGTGCACCTGCCGCTTGTCAGCGGCGCGCTCTTCACCGCCGCATTGATGGTGTTTGTGGATGTGATGAAGGAATTGCCTGCCACGCTCATTCTGCGGCCGTTCAACTTCGATACCCTTGCAGTGCAGGCCCATCGATTGGCGTCTGACGAGCGATTGGCTCAGGCGGCAACACCCTCCCTTGTGCTGGTCGCGGCCGGATTGGTGCCTGTGATCATCCTGAGCCGGCAAATCATGAGATCGCACACGGGCGGATCAGCCGTCGCTGCGACCACGCCCGATGTTTGATGGCTGCCGAACTGGCATGACCGACTGAGCTGAAATCACAAAACGGTGTCCTGCCGGTCGGCAACATCCCGCCCGGGCGCCTTGCGGCTCAGGTCACCAGTTATGTGCCCGGGAGCAGACAGGAGCCGACCGCAACACCTGCGGGAACGGATCGTAACACTGCGGAATCGACGAGAATTCCGCTCAACGCAGCTGGTGGCACGTCAAATCGCGTTGGTACACGAGCGCTGCGCCATAAGCCAATGAGTTGAAACGGGAAATTTG
>CAZGNQ010000101.1:0-3521 GCA_964527285.1 uncultured Hyphomicrobiales bacterium
ACGTGTTGGGCGATGCGTCCGTGGCCGCGGCAATGCCAAAATCAGGCTTCTCGGCCAACAGCCAGGCCAAGGTGGCCGCCGTGCACGTTCGCCACGCGCTCACCGACAGCCGCATGTTCCCGGCCCGCTATGCCAACACCTGCTGGAGTTCCATCGCGCCGGGCGACGGCATCAAGGTCGGCGCGCGCTACAAGGCGGGCGAAGAGAAAATAGAGGCCACCAACACCTTCGTTTCGCAGAACGGCGAAGAAGCCGATGTGCGCTCTACCAGGTACGAGGAATCCTTCGGCTTGTACGACGGCATCACTATGGACATGTTCGGCTGACGGCTGCTTTTACAGGAACCGTTGCAGGGGCGGGCGTCACGGCGGATTGCGGCCGTGGCGCTCGTTTTGATTTGCATCAATGCTCCTGGGGTCTTGCGTCGCCAATGTCGGGCCGTAAGGGATGAAAAGCCGCCGATGCCGCCCGGGCAGTCCGGCGTGGATGCGCACGGTCGCGGTCTCCAGGCCGGACGGCTGGCGTTCGCCCGGCCAGACGCCAGCGGCCAAACGGCACAATGCTTCGGGAGGTCCTCCACATGACACTGATCCGCGCAGTCCTGCTGGCCATGATGACCAGCATCGCGTTCACCGCCGGCGCCGCACAGGCAGCGGAGGAAAAAGGTTTTATCGCTCGCGACGTCGAGGGCGAGTTTGAAGATGTGTTGTTTGACCTGACAAGCGCGATCGTCGACCGCGGCCTGGTGATCGATTACACGGGCCACATCGACAAGATGCTGGAGCGCACGGCAGACGCGGTCGGCAGCACCACTGAATACGGCTCGCGCTCGCCGTATGCGAACGCGAAGTACATGCATTTTTGCTCCGCTAAGCTGACCCATGCCGTCGTCAGCGCCAATCCGCTCAATCTGGCGATTTGCCCATACGTGATGTTTGCCTTCGAGACCAAGGCGCGCCCTGGCATTGTGACCGTGGGATACCGCCGGCCCATCGCGGACCGCTCGCGGCTGTCCACCAAGGCGCTTGCGGATGTCGAGAGCCTGCTTGGCGAGATCGTCAGTGAGGTGGCCGGCGTGAGTGAGAGCAACTGACGAAGCTGCGAACAGATGGTGCCATCATCTGAAGGTGGGTTGGCAAGCGTTGGCCGCGACCGGTGGTCCGGGATACAGAGCCGCGCTGGCACCCTGGTCATAGGGGGAACACTGGTAAAGTTGTCCCTCTTGGTTCGATTCTGCCTCGCTGCCCCCGCCGCAAACCTGAGGGCGCCGTCGGCAGCCCCGGCGCCCGGCCACCCGCCAGAAAACTGATCCGCCAGAGAAGAAATGAACAGGCCACGCCATGTTCGACTTCACATACCTGCTCGAAACGCTTGGTGACACGTCCGCCTTCTGGGCCGCGGGACTGGCGGTCGGCGTGCTCTTTGGCGTGTGTGCCCAGCAGAGTGCGTTCTGCTTGCGTGCGGCCTCCGTCGCATTCTGGCGCGGCCAACCGGGCCAAAGCTTTGCGGTCTGGCTCCTGGCCTTTTCCAGCGCTCTGCTTTTCACGCAGTTTCTCGTGAGCGGACAGGCCTTGGATCCCGGCACCGTCCGCCAGCTGTCGACCGCAGGCTCCATGTCCGGCGCCATCGTCGGTGGTGCCATGTTCGGGGTCGGCATGGTGCTCGCGCGCGGCTGTGCCAGTCGCCTGCTGGTGCTGTCGGCCACGGGCAATCTGCGTGCGCTGATGGCGGGCCTTGTGCTCACGCTGGTTGCGCAGGCGTCGTTGCGGGGGGTGCTTTCTCCCATGCGCGAAGAGATTGGCAGTTGGTGGATTGTTTCTCCCGATGACCGCGCGATGCTGCTCGGCCTGCCGTTCTGGCTCATCCTGCTGGGGGCCATTGCGCTGGCGGTGCTGGCGATTGTGCTGGCTTTATCCTCCGCGGTGTCGTTCGCGCGGGCGGCCTTTGCGGCGGGCGTCGGCGTCAGCGTGGCGTTCGGCTGGTGGCTGACGGCGCAACTTGCCGCTCAGTCGTTCGAGCCGCTCACGGTGCAGTCCATCAGCTTTTCCGGCCCGTCGGCCGACACCCTGATGACGCTTGTGAATGAGCCCGCATTCATCCCCAGTTTCGGCATAGGCCTCGTACCGGGTGTGTTTCTGGGCTCCGCGCTTGCAGCAATCGCAAGCCGCCAATTCAAGATTGTGGACTTCGGCAACCACGCGACGTTGCCGCGGTATCTGGCGGGCGCGTGCCTCATGGGCTTTGGCAGCATGCTGGCCGGCGGTTGCGCGGTCGGGGCGGGCGTCACGGGCGGTTCCGTCCTGGCGCTGACAGCCTGGGTGTCGCTCACCGTCATGTGGCTGTCCGCCGGAGCCGCTGACTGGGTCGGTCGCCAGTGGGGCAGCGCGGCTCAAGGCGGGGGAGAAGGCGGACAGGCAGGCAGCGAGGCCGGTGTGGCGCCTGGCAAGCCGATGGCTGGCGCACGACCCTGACGTGTTTTGACCGCGCCGCCTGCAAACGCCGCGGCGCGGCAGCCCCCCACGCCCCACGACCCCGAACGGACCCTTATCCGCATTCGCTCAAAGCCCAATGCGCCCGTGCCCGCCTCTTGACCTGCCGTAAAAATGATCGTCTTGGACCCATGTACGGCGCCACACCCCCGCTGGGCACACGGGACCCGCGATGCCACTTTCCCCCGACGCGATGTTCCAGGCGAGCGTCACGCTCTTCATCACGATCGATCCGCTTGGGCTTGTCCCGATCTTCCTGTCTCTGACAGCCGGTCTATCGGCGCGTGATCAGCGTTTCGTGGCCACGCTGGCCGTGCTCATCGCGCTTGCGATCCTGGCGGTGTTCACGCTTGCAGGCGAATGGATCCTGTCGTCGCTGGGTGTCGGTTTGCCGGCCTTCCGTGTGGCAGGCGGCATCTTGCTGTTCACCATCGCTTTTGAAATGCTGTTCGATCAGCGTCAAAGCCGCAAGCAGGAGACCGCAGCCCGGATGACCAATTCCGAAGAGCTGCGCACTCTGGCGGCGTTTCCGCTTGCCATGCCCCTGATCGCCGGGCCAGGCGCCATCACCGCCTGCATGCTGCTTGCCGCACGGACAGATGGCGATCCACTGGCGCTTGGTGTGTTGTTTGCCATCATCGCCGCAACGTGCGCGCTGACGTTGGTTTTGTTCTTGCTGGCGGTGCCGCTGAACCGCGCACTTGGCGTTGTCGGGCGGGTGGTGCTGGTGCGCTTTTTCGGGATCATCACCGCAGCGCTGGCTGTGCAGTTCGTGGCAGATGGCGTGCAGGGGTTGATTCGCGAGGCGGGCGGGGCCGGGTGACGCCAACGCCAACACGGTGAGTGCGCGCGTCACACTGTTGTCGCGCTCCCGGGCGATGGCGTGCTGGTGATCTCAACGTCCACCCAGGAGCGCCGCCAATGGGCGGATGCCGCTCTTGGACGGGCCCATTCAAACGGCCCCCATCTCACACCCACCCACCCCCCACGAATTCCCGGTGTCCTAATGCTGTATAGCCGTTTACGCGCCTG
>CAZGNQ010000101.1:3531-11074 GCA_964527285.1 uncultured Hyphomicrobiales bacterium
GCCCATTCAAACAGCCCCCGTCTCACACCCACCCACGACGATTTCCCGGTGCCCTCATGCTGTCTCGCCGTTTCCGCGCCTGTTCCCACGCTTTCCAGACCTGCCGCTCAGGCAGTGCCGTTGTCTTGCGCATCGCGCTTGCAGTCGTGGTGGTGAGCACGATGGCTCAGGCCGCCGCCTTTGCGCAGGCCCAACCCGGTGGCATCGCCTTGCCGCGCGCATCCGGTCTCGTCACGGACCAGAGCACCGTTACACTCATTCTCGAAACCGTGGGCTCTTCGGAGGCTCTGGTGGAATGGGTCGCGCTTGCCGACGGCGTGGTCGTCCACCGTGGGGCGCAGAAATCCTGCCGGTCGCGCCCGGACGGGTGCACATTCGACATCGACCTCGCCAAGGGCGCGAACCGGATCGTCCTCGTTTATCAGATCACCCGTGCTGCTGCTTCAATTTCGATGGATGTGGTGATGCCGGACAAGCTGCGCCGCATCCATGAAGCGCACATCAAGGGCGTCGGCCAGCTGAACGTCGCCACGGCGGTCATTCACCGGCGGTGAGGCGAACCTATGGTGTGGCGCCCCGCGATTGTTCAAGCGAGGGTCTCGCGACGCGTCTGCACCGCTGCAATCGCACTCATGAGAGCACGCCGCCCGGCTTTTTGCGCCGGTTGCGACGGCCTGCGTCGCCCTCAGTCCTTGATTGTTTTCCTCCCCGGTTCCGATGCTGGCCGTGCGTCATGGTGGCGGGGATCGATCAGGAACTGGAAAGAGCAGCTGTGCAGGCCGGACACGCCATTGCATCCGCGCTCCAAGCCATCCGCTTGGAGGATATCCCGGCGGACATCTGCCACACCGCCCGGCGCCACCTGCTCGATCTCGTCCTTGCTCCCATCAACCCGAATGACGGCAGGCGCTCCACAGCGTCTGCTATCGTGAGGTCGCCGGGCCCACCTGACGGACCTGTGCCGCAGGCCGGCGAATGAGTGGGCGCGCGCTTTTCTCGATGTATTCCAGGATGGTGCCGGCGACGTCCTTGCCCGAGGTCTTCTCGATCCCTTCAAGACCGGGGGAGGAATTCACCTCCAGCACTTTCGGTCCATCCTGACCGCGCAGCATGTCGACACCGGCACAATTCAGCCCCATGGCGCGGCATGCGCGGATGGCCGTTTCCCGCTCCTGCTTGGTGATGCGGACATGCTCTGCGCGGCCGCCCTGGTGAAGATTGGAGCGAAACTCACCAGCCGCAGCGACCCGGCGCATGCTCGCCACAACCTTGCCGCCAATGACGAGCGCGCGGATGTCCTCCCCATTGGCCTCTTTCACATACTGCTGGATCAGAAAGTCCGCTTTCAGTCCGCGAAAGGCACCGACGACAGAATTGGCGGCCTGTTTGGTTTCACACAACACGACGCCCTTGCCTTGCGTGCTTTCAAGCAGCTTTACAATCAAGGGCGCCTCGCCAACCAGCGAGATCAGATTGTTGGAATCCTTGGGCGAAGAGGCAAAAGCGGTCACCGGCATGCCGATGCCAAAACGTGCCAACAACTGGTGGGCGTACAACTTGTCCCGCGATGCGGCGATGCCTGAGGCGCTGTTGAGGCAGTAGGCGCCCAGCGTTTCGAATTGGCGGACAACCGCAAGCCCGTAGGACGTGATGGATGCGCCGATGCGGGGCACCACGGCATCAAATGGCGCGAGCGGCGCACCGTCATAATGCACCTCAGGCGAAACGGCGTTGATGTTCATGTAGCAGCGTTTGGTATCAATGGT
Source organism: uncultured Hyphomicrobiales bacterium (assembly GCA_964527285.1). Taxonomy (GTDB): domain Bacteria; phylum Pseudomonadota; class Alphaproteobacteria; order Rhizobiales; family CAZGNQ01; genus CAZGNQ01. The sequence continues at coordinate 5,298 of CAZGNQ010000101.1, forward strand.
CTCGACGACGTGATCGCGCGCCTCGCCGGCCTCGATCAGGCGCCGGGTTGAGTAATTGTCCGGCTCTCTTGTCAGAATGCCAATGCGCAGCGCCCGTTTTGCAAGGCCGGCCTTTGGAAATGATTTGTAGGCATCGTAATCGAGTGGAGGCTGAAGACAGGACTGGCTTGGATCGACGATCGTGTCGTCCCCCAGCGCCTGGCGCCCCAGCAGCATGCGGTAGGCCATCGTCTCACGGTTGGTGAGTGTGATCTCGATCGGCCAGGCGCGCTCACCCATGCGCACCGTCGTCCGGATAACGTAACGCAACTCGGTTTCACCGTTGGAGCTGGTGACTTCGCGCCGGTCGACCACGTCCGCAGAGCAGTAGAGCTCAATCTCCGGGCGATGCGGGATCGGGTGCATGCCGAAGCGTACGCGCGGCCGTTCGGTGGTGCCGAACGGCTCAACGGAGAACGCATGCAGTGCGGAGGTCTTGGCGCCTGTGTCGACCTTCGCCTTGATGGCGGGCAGGCCCAGGTCGGGCAGGGCAAGCCATTCTTCCCAGCCGAGCGTGAGTTTGGTCATGGTTTAGATCCTGTTGGCCGGCGGGCGAGGGGCGCGTGCTGCGCTTGCGACGGGCGGTTGCCCCGCCACGGACCATCCGCACGGACACATCGCTGGCAGGTCGTGAGAATTCGATTGATGCGCGCTCGGGCTTGGGCCAAGGCACATGGTGGCGGCATGGGCCGCGACGTGGCGCTACGCCATCCGCGCGAGCCAATGAGAGTGGAGAAAACCGGTGTCTGAGGGGATCGATCCGAAGAAATGGTTCAAGGGTCTGTCCTGGAGGTCCGAATATGACACCCTGACCATCCGGAATCGTACGCTGAATTTCAAGGACCGTACGATCCACATCATGGCCATTGCCAACATTTCAGTGGTTCAGCCGGGCCGTGTGCTTGCCATCATTCTCTTGGTTCTTGGGCTTCTGGGCCTCATTGTCCGTGTCATCAATCCGTTTTTCTTACCCGGTTCGGCATTGTTGGTTGTGATAGGCCTTGTGGTCTATGGTGGCTATCTACTGACGCGCAAATCAGCGCTGGTCATCTCCTCCAGCGATGGCCGGATCAGCGCCCTCACATCGCGTTCCGTCCCCTTTTTGCGGGATGTCAAAGCGCTGCTGGATGAGCGTCTGGAAACGGCCGGTGATCAGCCACCGGTGACAGTCAACGCGGTCACCAATCAAATCCAGCAAATGACAGTGGGCGAAATCAAGGACATGACGATTGCCCAATCGGACGCCGTTGTGTCGCAATCACCCGGTGCGGTTGTTGCCAACAACTCAAGCGGCGTGACGTCCAACGTTGGCAACAGCATCGAACTCGGCGCCGGCGCTGCATTAAACGGCAATGGTGTTCTGTCTGGCGCGGATATGCGCTCCCATCACGAGACAACGTCAAACGAAACGGCCAACACAAGCACCACCATTAATACGCTTGGCGGTGGCTCGATCCTGAACAATGGCGACATGCAGACCGGGCCGATCAATTTCGGCCAATCGACCGATGAGATGATCGCTTTCTATAAATCGATTTACGAGGAAAACCTGCCCCGCGAGCACAAGGTCATGGTCTATGATCTTTTGATGATGATGCACAACGGCGTGGAAAAACCTGAAGAAAAGCGCAAGGTGCGCACGATGGCCGAAACGCTGAGCGACGTCTTCCAGGCCTACCCAGGCGCGGTCCAGCTCTTCTCCCACGTCGCGCAACTGGCAGTATGACCTGGGACCGGGTCACGGCCAAGCAACGCGGCCGGCCGTGCAATCGGCAGCCATCCGTTGCGATCAGCGGTCCCATACAGCGGCCGCACCCTGTGCCCAAGCTGGCAGCAGCCCGCCCGGCAGGCCCTCCAGGTTCAAGCAAATGTTTGCGGACGTGACACGCTTCAACGTTGCGCCACGGCCCGCTCGCGACCATTTCATTGGGCGGCGTCGGCTGGCCACAAGCCTGCCTTTGCAGTTCCTGCTTCCCCACACCAAGGCCGGTCGGGCGGCCCGATTTTCGGCCCATCGGCCCGGCCCCAGGCGGTGGCCGCACAGGATTGGCATGCTGACGCGCCGCCGCGTCGCGCACCACCGCGCGCCGGCGTGACCGGGACATGATCACATGCAGATTGCCAGCACCCAAGCGCCCGTTGCCAACCACGCGGGCGTCCAGCAGAACGACCGCGCGGCCCGCCGCATGCCAGCGCTGGACGGAGAGGCGGCGCCCGAAACACTGCCCAATGGTGCCACGGATGCGACCGCGTCGGGGGGCCAGCGCACCGGCGACAAGATCCGGGAACTGCTCGGCTTCGGTCCGCAGCCGCATCTGCCCGCGCGCGTCCGTGACCTTGTCCGTCAGCAGGATGCCCGGGCGGAGCAATTGATCTGTTGGGCCCAGTTCCTGTTGGCTCTCGGGCTTGGCGCGTTCTACCTCTTTTCTCCCAAGCCCAATGACGCCAATGCCGGCATGGTGGTCTTCACGCCAATCCCGGTGGCCGTCTCGGCCTATCTCGCGTTCAATGCGTTGCGGCTTTGGCTCGCGTATCGTGGACGCATGCCGACGGTGCTCGTTTATCTGTCGATCCTGGTCGACATCGGTCTCCTGCTCGGTGTCATCTGGTTTTTTCACATCCAGTATGCGCAGCCGGCAGCATTTTCGCTTCAGGTGCCAACATTCATTGTCTTGTTTGTCTTCATCGCCCTTCGCGCGCTGCGGTTTGACCAGCGCTTTGTCCTCGCGGCGGGGGTGACGGCGGCCCTGGGGTGGGCCGCGCTTCTCGTCTACGCGCTTCTGCAGGATGACCCTCGTGCACCGGTGACGCAGAATTTCATCGAATACATTCGCGGCACACCCATTCTCATCGGCGCAGAGATTGAAAAAATCCTGATGCTTTTGACGATGACGGCCGTGCTGGCCATCGCCATCGCCAGGGCGCGCCGCACCTTCCTCGGCGCGGTGCATGACCGCTCCACACGCGAGGAAATCGGTCGCTTTCTCACGCAGGGCCTGGCCGACCAGATTGCGCAGGCCGACGAGACCTTCCGTGCAGGCCAGGCCGTGTCGCGCAACGCCGCCGTCCTGATGCTCGATATTCGTGGCTTCACGCCTTACGCCACGGCGAACGGGCCGAATGAACTGATCGCCATGCTGACCCAGTTTCACGCCGTGGTCGTGCCCATCGCTGAGCGTCACGGTGGCGTTGTGGACAAGTTCCTGGGCGACGGCGTGATGATCACATTTGGTGCTGTGCAGCCGACCGAAACGGCGAGCCGCGATGCGGTTGCCGCCATGTGCGACGTGCTGGACGCTGGTAATGCCTGGCTTGAAGCGCGCGGGCTGGGCGGCGTTCTGGACGCCAACGCCGCCGTGTCGTCGGGGGATCTTGTCTTCGCAACGCTTGGGACTGGCGGACGCCTTGAGTACACGGTGATCGGGCCGGCTGTGAACCTGGCGGCCAAATTGGAGAAGCACAACAAGGTGCTGGCCACGCGCGGCATCGTCGATCGCGACACCTATGAGCGTGCCGTTGGCCAGGGCCTCGTGTGTGGCGGACATCTGCGCCCGGCCGTGGAGGCAGATGTGCAAGGTGTGGGCGAGCGGCTCGACCTGATGGTTTATGGCACATCCAGGTTGTCGGCAGGCATGTTGGGCACCGCCGACGACCAGCCGTGTGCACAGGATGCAGGGGCAGGCGGCGCCGAGCGGGTTATCCAGGCGACAAATGTGAGCGCCGGTCGCGCCGAGAACGCATCCGATGGCGCAGAGCGCAGCGCGCCAAAGTCACCACAGTCCTGATGTCGCTGCTGGCGCCGCGCGGCAAACGGCTGGTCGGATCGCGTTTGCTGGGCTAGCCAACCCGTGAGACGGCAGGTGGCAACGAGGAAAGCCACACGCGCAATTGCCGCGCCTCTCTGCTTTTATGAGGTGCAAGGCGTCGGGCACTTGCCGTCCCAGGGAGGTCATATGCGGTACATCTACGGCATCGGCGCCGCAGTGCTGGCTGGTTTGGGCTATCTGTTCGGTTTCCAGGCGGGGATCATCTGGAGCTTGCTGGTGGCGGCCGCCATCGGCGGATGGACGATCTATCACCGCATAAAGCCTGGCGTTCAGACGTTCGATCGCGCCGCATGGCGCTTGCCGGTGTTCGTGCTGATCGGCGGCTTCGCGGTTGGGCTTGCGCTGCGCTACGCCCTGTTCGGCACGATCAGTTTCGTGACAGCCGGCCTTTCACTGTTCTGATCAGCCCGACGCTGCTCCGGCTTTTGGCGCAGCCGACGCACTTGGACGCCACATGGGCGAATGCGCGCCGGCGCCCGTAACAGTGCGTTGTCGAGGCGAGTTCCACACTAGGCAAAGCGCGGGCCGCTTTTCACCAGCCGCGCCGCGGGGAACGCCGCACCAGCCGCCGTCTCAATGCCGCGCCAATTTCTGGGCCGCTTGGTAACGCTTTATAAACCTCTCACCACGATGATTCGCCGCGTGTGGGTGGGCTGTTATTTGCCCGTGCGTGTGTCTTTGCTTGGGCCCTCGCGCCCAAGCGCGTCTTGGGGCGCTCGCCCCGGTGTTTTGAGTGGTGTGTGCGTATGTCTGTGATCCAGTTCTGTAGCCTGCGGGCGCTCGTATTTTCCCTCGGCGCCATCGTCCTCGCGGCGCCATCGACGCCGCTCTGGGCCGGTGAGCTTGCCAGCATGCACCGCCAGCACATGGAAGGTGGCCGCGTGTGCATGAGCAGCCACACCCATACCGGCCAGGCGGCACCGTTTGCGACGCGCGATGCGGCAATCGCCGCGGCCATCGTCAACTGGCAGGACTACACCGTTGCGGAGTACGGGCCGCGCTGGGGCCGCTTCGCGTTGGCCGCTGGGAAGGACGCAACCTGCAAAGTGCACCGCGGCAAGTGGGGCTGCCATGTTTACGCGCGCCCTTGCCGCCTTGGCCAACTGGCTGAGACGCGCAAGCGCATGACGCCACGGCGCAAGCCCGACACCGTGGTTCGGCGCCATCGCCACCGTGAGGTGCGCCGAGGTCACCCGCGTCGCCTCTACTGACGTTGCCAAGGTACGCCGCCCAGTTTCAGCGTCCGCTTCGGGTGATCGCACCTGGGGCGGACGCATTGCGCAAACGTGCCCCAATGCCGACGAAGCGCCCCAACCTGGTTCGGGTCGTTTTGAGCCTATTCCGCGGCTCGCAGCGTGGTCACGCCGCCCTGCGCCTTCGCGGCGTTGAGGGTCGCCTTTGATTCGGCCCGCCGCTCCAGCAACTCCGCCAGATACTGCCCGGTGTAGCTGCCCTTCGCCTTTGCAATTTTCTCAGGCGGGCCGCACGCGACAATCTTTCCGCCACCGTCTCCCCCCTCGGGGCCCAGGTCGACCACCCAGTCGGCCGTCTTGATCACTTCCAGGTTGTGCTCAATGACCACGACGGTGTTCCCCGCCTCCACCAGTTCGTGCAGCACGTCGAGCAGCTTGGCGACGTCGTGGAAATGCAACCCCGTGGTTGGCTCATCGAGGATGTAGAGCGTCTGCCCGGTGGAGCGGCGTGACAGCTCCTTGGCGAGCTTGATGCGCTGCGCCTCACCGCCAGAGAGCGTCGTCGCCTGCTGGCCGACCTTGATGTAGCCGAGCCCGACGCGCGCCAGGGTGCGCAGCTTGTCCCTGATGGGTGGCACGGCGGAGAAAAATTCCGCCCCCTCCTCAACCGTCATGTCAAGGATATCGGCGATCGATTTGCCCTTGAAGAGCACCTCCA
>CAZGNQ010000102.1:0-11022 GCA_964527285.1 uncultured Hyphomicrobiales bacterium
AAGTAAAGATGGTGGAGCCGAGGGGAATCGAACCCCTGACCTCGTGAATGCCATTCACGCGCTCTCCCAACTGAGCTACGGCCCCTGACCAAGCAGACCTCGTGCACAGGTCCGCCGCGCCGGCATCCAGGTGGCGTTGGGCCGCCACTGCCGGAAGCGCCGGTATTAATCCGCCAGCACGCGCTAATCAAGCACGATTGTGGCCGAGGCCGCGCTCCACACCTCATGTTCGCACCTGCAGCATCGCTGGCGCCGTCGCCCCTTCCGCAGCGCGTCATCCCCGCGTAAGCCCGCAGTGATGAGACGAAAGCGACCACACCGCCTGGAGACACGCCATGACCGCACCCGCCGATGCGCCCACGAAGACGAACCCCGGCAACTTTTTTGAGGATTTTGCCGTCGGCCAGGTCATCCGCCACGCCACGCCGCGCACCATCACGGCTGGCGATGTCGCGCTCTACACGGGCCTGACGGGCAGTCGATTTGCGCTCGCATCGTCCGACGCGTTTGCCCAGAGCCTTGGGTACCCGAGCGCGCCCATCGACGATCTGCTCACCTTCCACGTGGTGTTCGGCAAGACCGTGCCGGACATCTCGCTCAACGCGGTGGCCAACCTTGGCTATGCGGACCTGCGGTTCGCCGCACCCGTCTATCCCGGTGACACCCTGGCGACGACGTCCGAGGTGATCGGCGTAAAGCAGAATTCCAACGGCAAGACAGGCGTCGTTTACGTGCGCTCAACCGGGCGCAACCAGGCCGATGCGGTGGTGCTGGAATACGTGCGCTGGGTGATGGTGAACAAGCGTGACGCCGAAGCGCCGGCCCCGGAAACCGTTCTGCCAGCATTGCCGGGCGCGGTGGAGGTGGCGCAATTGGCCGACGCGGCGGCCCACATCCCTGAGTTCCAGCCCGCAGCCTACGACGATACGTTGGCCGGCAGCCCCCACCGGTGGGACGCGTATGCCGTCGGCGAAAAAATCGCCCACATCGACGGCATGACGATCGAAGAAGCCGAGCACCAGATCGCCACGCGGCTCTACCAGAACACCGCCAAGGTGCATTTCAACGCCCACACCCAGTCCACAAGCCGGTTCGGCAAGCGGCTCATTTATGGCGGGGTCGTGATCTCGCTGGTGCGCGCGCTGTCGTTCAACGGACTGGGCAACGCAATGCGCATCCTGGCGGTGAACGGCGGACGGCACGTCAACCCGTGCTTCGCCGCGGACACCGTCTATGCCTGGAGCGAGGTGGTCGCGAAGGAGGCGATTGCGGGACGTGGCGATATCGGTGCGCTGCGCATCCGCTCGTTCGGTGTGCGCGACGATGATTGCACGGGTGCGGGTGACCTGCCGGCGCACCCCAAACCCGAGACTGTGCCGGACGGCAACGCGGCGGTGCTGCTCGATCTCGATTATTGGGTCGCGTTGCCACGATGAGCGTGGCGGAGCCGGACAGCGGACGGCGCCGCGGTGACGCCCATGGTGCCCGACCGGGCCCCACCCGCCTCTGGGCGCTGCACTCGACAGGTCTGACGGATCACTGCTCCGTGATCCGGGGCAGTATCTACATGACAGCGATACAATGACCGATGGACGCCCTGGGCGCGCGTCGATACCGCTGGTGCGTCACCGGCCCGTGTCACTGGCCCTGTGCCCGGCAGGAAGGGCGGAAGCGACGGGAACGAACGGCGGCGGGGTGCGCGCGACCGGCGCGGCGGGCGGATACAGGCCTTCCCGTTTGTCAGCCAGCACCCAGACCGGCTTGAACCAGGACACCCGTCGAGGCACCACATCCGGGCCAGCCAACCGACCGGGGGCGGACACATGAGCACGCTCGCCACACAGTCCGCTGAAAGCCCCTTCCGGCCGTACTCGGACATCCCGACGCTGGCGCCCCAATGGCTTTGGTGGGTGGCGCGGTGCGTGGTTCTCGGTGGCACCCTTGCTGTGCTGACGGCGCTGCTGCTCAACCCTGATAAGGGCGTCACGGCGTTCTGGCAGATCGTCATCCCGTCCCTGCCGCTCGTGTTCGCCGTCATGCCAGGCGTTTGGCGCCAGGTGTGCCCGATGGCATTGCTCAACCAGCTGCCCGTACGCTTCGGCTTTTCGGCCCAGAAGACGCTGCCGTTGAGCATGAAGGAGAACTCTTACCTCTACGCCACGCTGCTGTTCATCGCGCTCGTGGGTCTCAAGCACGTCTCGACCTACAATTCACCGATGCCGCTGTTCATCATGCTGGTGGCGGCACTGGCCGCGGCGCTGCTGGGCGGCATCATATTCAAGGGCCGCTCCGGTTGGTGCGGCACGTTCTGCCCGCTCGGGCCCCTGCAGAAGGTCTATGGGCACACGCCACCGCTCATCATCAAGAACGGCTACTGCGAGACCGGGTGCGTCGGCTGCCAGAAGAACTGCTATGATTTCTCGCCGCGTTCAGCACTGTTCGGGGACCTTTATGACAAGGACCCCTGGTATGCCGGCCACCGCCGGTTTTTCGTGGGCATCCTGCCGGGGCTCATCATCGCCTTCTGGCTGGGCCGCAGCCCGGAAGAGATCGGCATCGCGCGCTATGTTCAGGAACTGCTGACGTGGCTGCTGCTGTCAGCCGGCAGCTTTTTCATTCTCACGAGCGTGTTGCGCACCAGCGTGTATCGCATCGCGGCGATCTACGGTGTCGTCGCGATCTTCCTGTATTATTGGTTTGCAGCGCCGGTGATGATCGAGGCCATCCGCCAAGTCTTCAACATCGCACTGCCAGATGCGCTGGCGTATGCCATCCAGGGCACGGTCGTGCTGGTGGCGTGGCGCAACCTTGCCGATGGCTTTGCGCTGGAAAAGGCCTACCACGCCATGCAGGCCGGAGGCGCGACGCCAGCACGCCGAGCGGCCAGCGCACCAACCGGCGCGCCATCAGCGGGCGGGACTGCGGGCGCGGCCGCAGGGGCCAAAGGGCTGACGGAGCGCTCCACCGGCAAGGCGATGACGTTCGATCCCTCCAAATCGATGCTGGAGCTGATGGAGGCCGCCGACCTGAAGATCGATTATGGCTGTCGAACCGGCATGTGCGGAGCGGACCCGATCGTCATCGAGGAGGGGGCTGAAAATCTCACGCCGCCGACGCCGACGGAGACGGCAACTTTGCGCCGCCTGGGGCTGGAGGGAAAGGCGCGGCTGGCCTGCGTGTGCCGCCCAACCGGCGGGCCGGTGACGATCAATCTGGCGGCCGACCCACACAGCGTTGCTGCCCCCGGCCCGACCGCGCCGGCGGAGGATCTGGCGCAAATCGCCGACGTCGGCCGCGTGGTGATTGTCGGCAACGGCGTCGCCGGCGTGACGGCGGCCGATCGCATTCGCCAGGCAAGCCCGAGCTGCCACATCGATGTTATCACGCGCGAGCGGCACCATTTCTACAATCGCATGGCGATCGGGCGGGCGATCTACGGGCGCACCGCGATGGAGGGCCTTTCGCTGTTGCCGGCGAACTGGGACAAAACCAACAACATCAACGTCTGGCTGAACACCATCGTCCGCGACGTCGACCGTGCCAGCAAGACGGTCGTGCTCGGCACCGGCCAGCAGCTTCAATATGACAAGCTGATCCTGGCGACCGGCGGTCGCCCGGCCATCCCGCCCGTTGCCGGGGCAGACCTGCCGGGCTGCTTTGTGCTGCGCGAGGCTGAAGACGCGTTGCGCATCCGGGCCTGGGCGCAGGAAGTGAGTGCGCGGCGGGCCATCGTTGTTGGTGGCGGTGTGCTTGGCGTCGAGGCAGCGGACGCGCTCTACCAGCTCGGCCTCGACGTGACCATCATCCATCGCAGCACGCGGCTGATGGACCGCAACCTGGACGCCGCGGGAGCAGCGCGCCTCAACGATCACCTGCAGGCCAAGGGCATGTCCGTGGCGCTCGGCAGCGAGATCGACAGCCTCGCCGGCGAAGGTCGGCTGCAGGGTGCGCGCCTGAAAGACAGCCGCACGCTCACCGCGGACATCTGCGTGTTCTGCATTGGCGTGCGCGGGGAAACGGCATTGGCGGAAGGCGCTGGCCTGGACGTCAACCGTGGCATCATCGTCGACGCGGCCATGCGCACGTCTGACCCGGACATCTACGCAATCGGTGACGTGGCTGAATTCGGCTCTGGACCATCGGGCCTTTGGACGCTCGGGACACAGCACGCGCAGATCGCGACCGATCACCTGCTGAAGCGACGCGAAGGCAGCGCCGTGCCGCGCATGGTGATGAAGCTGAAGATGGAGGATTTCGACGTCGTCACCTACGGCCAGCACGATGTGGAGCGGCTAGGCCAGGAGGAAATTGCGGACGGCGAACAGGTTGTGCCGGCGCTGGACGCCAGGGCGCCGGCGACCCATCGCAAGTTGGTCATCGAGAACGGTCGGATCGTGGGCGCCGTGTTTGTCGGGCCGAAGGGGACGGCTGACGGTGTTGCGGATCTGATCGCGAGCGAGCGCGACGTATCGAGCCTGTTGCCGGATCTGCGGGCGGGCCGTTGGGAGGCTCTGGCCGCGCCGGGGCCTATGATGGCCAACACGAACACCTCCGCAGCGCTGAACACCAGCGAAGGCGACGCAGCCTTGCGCGATGCGGCCGCACTGAACACTTCCGGCCGCGCCGATGACACGCAAGGGCGGGCCTCCTGGTCGGGCCCCTTGGGATGGGGCGTCGCCATGGTGTGCGGCGCTCTGATCGCTGGGCTTGGCAGCGTCGGCGTCGGGCTTGTCGAACCCAACATGAGCGGCATCGAGGCCGCGCGCGACATGATGAGCGACGCTCTCGAACCCAAGCTGACCTCACCGACCGTGCTTTCAGGCAGTCGCGAAACCTCCGGGACCAAAGCCGAACCGCGTGTGCAATCCGCCCGCGGCAACGGTCAGCTGCGCCCCCAGGACGACACGCCGGGCACCCCGGACAACACACGCGCAACACGGTCGCCTGCGCCGGACACCCAGGCGGCGCCGACCACACGGTCTGACCGAGGGACGTCCGCGGCGACGGTGCAGCCCGACGCCGCGCGCCGCTCCGCGGGAACCCGCTCCGTGGAAGGTCATCCTCCAGAAGGGCGCGATGGGGCAACCGGGCAGACGCTTGAGGACCGCGGCCGAAGCACCCTCTCCGATGCGCCGAGCATCCCGACCCGACCGGACCGGAGCCGCAGGAGCGCCGGTCCCGCTCCGGCAGATGAGCCTGCCGCCCCACGGCCGCTCGAAGGCGCGGCACTCGCCGATGCGCTGGTCGGCCGGGCCATCTCCGGTGGATCTGACTTCGGCAGTCACCGCTTCAGAGTGACGCTTTCGCCCAGCGGCCGTGCAACTGGAACGTTCATGGACAGGGCCCAGTTCGGCAGCCGCATGACAGACACGGGGCGCTGGAGCGTGCGTGGCAACCAGCTTTGTGTGCGCTTTTCGCTCGTTGGTGGCGGTCGGCAGCGCTGCGTGCAGGCCCAGCGCCGGGGCAACGACGTCGTGTTGAGCAATCCGGGCGGACGGGGCAGCCGCTGGGCGCTTGAGTGAACGTTGCCGGATCGCGGCCAGGCAACCGGCTCCGTTCGCCCAGCCGCCGACTGAGCCGCCTAGCGAGGCGTTCAGTCGCTCAGCTCCGTGCTGTCGGTCGGCGTAACGATCACAAACACAGTGCCGGCGGCCACCGCGGCGGCCACCGCCCCGGTGACCCAGAGGTTATCGCGCCCGACCGTGGTCAGGATGACCGCCAGCGAGCCCCACGCCATGACCATGGCAAAGACCTTCACACTCGCGCGCATGGCTCGGCGCTCCTCAAAGCGCCGCGCCTCCTTCAGCGCCGACTGGAGGAAGGGCACGCGAACGAGCCAGGCGTGCAGCCGCTGGCTGGAATTGGCGAACGCCCAGAGCGCCACCAGCAGGAACGGCGTGGTCGGCAAGCCCGGCAACAGCACGCCCAGGAAGGCGAGACCGGTCGCAAGCAGTCCGACACTGATGAGGATCAGCTTTTTCATCCACGGGGCCCAACCATTGACAATTCATGGTGGCGATACGCGACGACTGGCCCAAAAGACCGCCCCAACGGCCAACGACTGCTGACCTGACATCGCTTCGATCACCGCAGAACATCGCGTCTTTGCCGCAGAGGGGAGGATCCATGCATGACTGGTGGGAGCTGATTGCGGCGGGAGCCGTGTTTTTCGCCACGCACATCGTGCCCGTGCAACCGCCCATCCGCGCGGCCCTGGTCGGCCGCATGGGCAGCCCGGCCTTCGGAGCGGCCTACGGCATTGTCTCGACACTGGCCCTGGCGTGGTTGATCGTGGCCGCCGGCCGTGCGCCCCACCAGCCAATGTGGGACGCTCCGACGGGGAGCGCGTGGGCGCCGTGGATGACGATGGTGCCGGCTGTCTTGCTCGTCGCTTTTGCTCTCGGCCGCCCCAACCCGTTCTCGTTCGGCGGTGCACGGAAGATCGCCTTCGATGCGGACCGCCCCGGCGTTGTCGCGATCACGCGCCATCCCATTCTGGCCGCAACGGCACTCTGGGCAGCAGGCCACGCGGTGGCAAACCCCGATCTGGCGCACCTCGTCGTGTTCGGCGGGTTCACGTTGTTGGCGCTTGTGGGCATGGCGGTCATCGACCGGCGCACGCGCGCTGCGATGGGGGAGGAGAATTGGCGGGCGCTTGCCGATGCGGTGCGCCGGGCAGGACCATGGCAGCGGCCTGATGGGAGAGGCTGGCTTATCCGCGCAACGGCAGCATTGGTTGTATACGGCGCGCTTGTCGCGGCACATGGATGGGTGATCGGCGTGGCGCCCTGGGTCGGCCTCGGATCACGATAGGAACAGCTTCAGCCATAGCCGGCGTGTGACGGCGATCGCGTGGGCCAGGGAAGGTGGGCCGACGGAGTGAGCGAGAAAAGGTGGACCGGGAAAGTTGGCAAGGCTGGCACGGGCTGACCCTGAGGCCAGCACCGTTCTTGCCTTGACGAGAAAACAAAAAAAGGGCCGCACCCAAACCGGATGCGGCCCCATCACGTCATATCGTGTCGTGTCGAGCGCCGGGTCTGCCGCCGTGACGGCCCAACCCGCGACCCGCATCGGGCGAAACTTACGCCTTGACGTTTTCCATCGACTTGGAAGCTGCCGAAGACATCACTTCGACCGTCTCACGCGTCAGCTGCGTGCTCATCTCCAGGAAATCGCGCGTCTGCTCGCTGGCCTGCGCCATGGCCTGCTGCATGTAGTCGGCCTGGATGCGAGCGGCTTCCGGCAGCGTCTTGGAACGGACCATTGCTTCTGCAGCGTCGAATGCCGCGTCAGCGTTGGAGGCCATGACGTCCATCATCTTCTCGTTCATCGAGCGTGCGCCAGTCGACGTGACCGTGGCGACCTGCTCCATGGCCTTGGCGTTTTCCTTGGCCACCTCTGACGCGCGATCATAAGCTTCGCGGCCGCGTGCAACAGCGTCCTCAGCCAGTGCGTGGACGTTCTCCGGCATCTTCATGTCGCGGATCGACTGCATCATTTCTTCGGCGGTCTTGTTGAATTGCTCGTTCATGCCTGGCCTCCTGTGCGCGGCGCATAACCCAGGACCATCAAGGGGCCCGCGCGGTTTGAAATCGTCGGTGTCACAGTTATTGTGCACTGCACAAATTTTTGCAAGTGCGAAGAGCCACTGGGGATAAAAATTTCTCGCTCGTTTGGCCCGACGATCGTCGAACCCATCAGCCGCAGATCACCATCGGCAGGCCCAGGCCATCCACGCCTCCGTCTGACGGGAAGCGTCGGTGTACCCCGGTCAGCACGCGTGCCGCGCTCCAGGCGCAGGCCGCTGCATCGATGACATCATCGTCCCCCACCAATCGCCGTGGCAAGGAGCATAATCGTCCGACCTGCCCACCGTGGTCGTCTGATCTGGCCAGCCCATCAAGACCCGGCCCGCCGGCATTGGCCAGAAGCGCCAGACGAAAGGCAAGCCCCTCTGGGCTGGGGCGGGACTTCACTTTTTTGGGCAATGGCACCGACTGCTCGGCGTTCATGGCCCAGAACGCGACCTCCGGATGACACTCGACCACCTGGATGCCCCGGCAGAGCGCGGCACCGGCTTCGTTGCATTCGGCGCCAGCGGCCAGCAAAAACCCGTCGACCTCACGGATCTTGGGGAAAATGTTGAAGCACTGCTTGGAGACCTTGCGCGGCGGGTCTGAGCTGGCAAGCGCCGCTGCACAGGCCGATGGATAATCCTCCGCATGAACGGCAGTGCGTGACGGCACTGAGAAAACGGCGGACTGACGGGCGCCGAGCACTTTGCGCGCCGCAACATCACACGGCCGCCCCCCCGGTCCGACCCGGTCCGGCAGCCCGATCGGCACGTCCACCGCCAGAACGGGGCTCTTGCGTTCCATCGCGAGCCCAAACAGCGCGGCAAAGTCGGTGCAAAGGGTGATCTCGGGTTCGGCACCGGGTGTGCCGTCCCAGACGCTGGCGATCCATCCGCCCGGACATCCGTCGGCCCCAACGACACACGACACGTCCGCAGGCAGGCGGCGCTCGTTCGCGATCATGCCTTCGACCCTTCGCACCGCGCCGAAGTGGGCGACCGCGGCGGTTCCTCTGGATCGAGCGCATCCTGGAACGCGACGATCGGCAGGACGTCATCGGCAAACGCCAATGGCGGGTGCAGGTTATCGTCTGCGTCAGCCAACCTGCCGCCAGCATCAACACCACTGCTTTGGCCAACCCCATCCAAGATGGCATCAAGCGCAGCCACCCCGCGCCGGACCGCCGCCGGCCAAACCACGCCATGGAGATAAGCGCCGAGGACAGCAGCAGCGAGGAAATCGCCCGTACCGTGCGGCGCCCGGGGTCGACGTCGCACGTCACACCGCGCGGTCTGACCTGCAGCGGCCGCATCTGAATTGTTGCGGCCACCGGTCAGCAGGAGATTGGTCAGATCCGTCTGGTCGGGGCTGCCGGCCCGCTCCGAGGGAATGGACGTGGCCAGGGCCAGCGGGACAGGGAGCGCAGCGGCAGCGGCACGCGCATCGCCAGGATCGCTCACAGGCAGCCCGCTGAGCCAGGACAGCTCAAACCGATTCGGCGTCACAATGTCGGCGCGGCAAACCAGGTCGCTGCGCACGGCCTCAGCGGCCAGCGCATCGACATAAATTCCCTTTGGATCGTCGCCGACCACGGGATCGCAGAGCACGGTGAGCGGCGCATCGGCCTTTTGGCGCGCCGTTCGCACCGCATCCACCATGCGCGCAGCGGCCACGACATGCGCCGGCGTCGGCATGTAACCGGTGAGAACGGCATCAAAAGCTGTGGCCCAGCCATTGGCAACCAGCGCATCGAACATTCGCACCAGCAGGTCCGGGTCGACCGGCGCTCCGGCGACATTGGGAAGGCCGGGACGATTGGACAGCAGAATGGTCGGCAGAGCACACACGTCATGGCCCATGCGCTGCAGCGCGAACGCACCGGCACCAAGCCCGATGTGCCCCCAAGCCACCTGCGATGAGACCGCCAATATGCGGGCCATCTGCCACCCATGATCCCTGCGCGATCACATACGTGGCGCGCGTTCCCCAACAGGCCGATAGACTTTTCCGGCGTCCATTGGCCAGAAGACGCCCAACACCTGACCGGCGGCCAGCCATCAGCGACCGATGTCGCGGGCGTCGGCGGCTTCTGACACGAAAGGCGCACACGACCCATGACGAACGACGCTTCCACGGCTTTCTCCGCCGAACCTGTCGCCCATGGCCAACTCCGCCCGCGACGCTCCGTGCTCTACATGCCCGGCGCCAATGCGAGGGCCCTGGAAAAGGCAAAATCGCTGGCTGCTGACTGCCTGATCTTTGATTTGGAGGACGCCGTTGCACCGGATCAAAAGGCCGACGGTCGTGCCAACATCACCGCAGCGCTTGCGGGCGGTGGCTACGGCCGGCGCGAAATTATCATCCGGGTCAATGGGCTGGACACACCTTGGGGGGCGGACGACGTGGCTGCGGCCGTCGCGGCAGGGCCGGACGCGATCCTGATCCCCAAGGTTGGAAGCGGCGCCATGCTGGACGCTGTGGCGAAGTGTGCTGCACCAGCGTTGGCGGGCGGCGGCCGTCAGCCAGATCTGTGGGCCATGATTGAGACGCCACAGGCCATGCTGAACATCGCGGAGATCGCCGGCTGGTCGGGTGCGCACGGCTTGCGGCTGGCGGGGTTTGTCGCCGGGACGAACGATCTGGCCAAAGAAACCGGTGCAAGCCTCGGGCATGACCGCGTTGGCATGCTGGCCTGGCTCTCCATGATGGTTGCGGCCGCCCGTGCGCACGGGCTCGCTCCCATCGACGGCGTTTATAATGACTTCAAGGACGAAGCCGGATTGGCGGCAGAGTGCGCCGGCACCGTTCCAGGTTATGGATCAGGAGCGTGGATTGACCGCGAGTAAAGTGGTGATCGTCGAATCACCGGCGAAGGCCAAGACGATCAACAAATATCTGGGTTCGGATTACACCGTCCTAGCCAGCTTCGGACACATCCGCGATCTGCCGCCGCGCGACGGTTCCGTGCGACCGGACGAGGATTTCGAGATGGACTGGGAGCTTGGCGACCGGTCCAAGAAACATGTTGATGAGATCGCGAAAGCGGCGCGGGCGGCGAACGAAATCATTCTGGCGACTGACCCGGATCGCGAAGGCGAGGCGATCGCTTGGCACGTGCAGGAGGTGCTGAAGCAACGCCGATTGTTGAAGAGCCGAGACGTCAAGCGCGTCGCCTTCAACGAGATCACCAAGAAGGCCATACAAGCGTCGATGGCGGCGCCGCGCCCGGTCAACCAGGAGTTGGTCGAAGCCTATTTGGCCCGGCGCGCGCTCGATTATCTGGTCGGCTTCACGCTTTCGCCCGTGCTGTGGCGCAAGCTGCCGGGATCACGATCTGCTGGGCGGGTGCAATCGGTTGCTCTACGCTTGGTGTGCGAACGCGAGGCCGAGATCGAGGATTTCCGGCCGCAGGAATACTGGACGATCGAAGTCGTTTTCAAAACTGCGG
>CAZGNQ010000103.1:0-11006 GCA_964527285.1 uncultured Hyphomicrobiales bacterium
AAATTCGACGTAGGCTGCGCTGGCATAAGCGACCCCCGGCAGCACGCCGCGCATGGACGTCACATAATCGCGGTCCAGGCCCAAGCCGTCCGTCAGCGCCAACCAGCGCCGCAGCCCGCCCTCGGGCGCATCTCCACGCGCGCCATCATGGTCAACAATCCGTTCGCGCCAGATCCGGCGGTCCTCCACATCCTCAAGGCGCGCCAGAACCATGGCATCCTTGCGCGGGATCACACGCTGATAGCAGTAGCGGTTGAGCGCCCAGGCCGTCACCTCGCGGCGTGTGCAGTCGCCCCCATGCAGCCGCTGGTGGAATGGATGATGCCTGTGATACCGGGCCAGCCCGATCGCGCGAAGCCGCTCTTCCAACGCGCCGGCATCCAATGGTTGCCTAAGGTCGTCGTCATTCTCAATCCCACCGCGCGCGGTCACAGCTCGATCTCCATCCCATCGTAGGCGATCTCCCAGCCGGCTTCGGTGACGGCTCGGCGGGCGGCGCTGTCCGGCTGCCAGACGGGGTTCGTATTGTTGATGTGGATGAAAATCTTGCGGCCAATGGTGAGCGGCTTAAAGCCCTCAAGCGAGCCGTCAGCGCCAACCATCGGCATATGGCCCATGCGACGCCCGGTTTTGTCTCCCACCCCGGCGCGCGCCATGTCGTCGTCATGATAGACGGTCCCGTCGAAGAGCACGAGATCCGCACCGTCGAGGCGCGCTGCAAGGTCATCGGTGAGGGCCGCGCAACTGGGCACATAGAACGCGCGCGCCAAGCCCGTGCGGAGTTCAAGCGCCAGGGTGGACGGCGTCAGCTCATCGGTGACCACCGGTGCGTCCGTGCGCTCCATGTACAGCGGCACCTTGCCCGGCGCAGGAAACACCTGGGCGATGAGGCCGGCATCCAGTTCCACAGAGCTGTCAATCTGGATCGCCTCGCGCTGCACAACATCGCGGGCCAGCGCTTCGAACACCGGATTGGCGTCGAGCAGATCAAGGATCGGTTTCGTGGTCAGCAGGCGGAATGGTGTGCGTTCGCGCAAGGTCAACAGGCCGGCGATATGATCCAGGTCACCGTCCGTAATCACGACTGACGTGATCGGCGATCGTCGCGCATCGCTGCCGGGCGCCGCCGTCGGCCACAGGGCCGGTTGCGCGATGATCTGCTGGCGCACGTCCGGCGAGGCGTTGACCAGTGTCCACGAGCCCGGTTGTCCAACCGCGATGGAAGACTGACTTGCCGGAGCGAAGGGATGCGCACCTGACGCCGCACCCCGCCAATATGCGCCACTGTTGCCCGCCGTACAGTTCCACTGGGGCAGCCCGCCGCCGGCCGCTGCGCCCAGCACCATGAGCCGATGAGCCACTCTCCGGCTCAGCCCTGCACCTGGGGACGCGCAGACGTCATGCGCGTTGGCGTATCGGCCAACGCACCAGCGCCGGTGGCCAACTTGCCGGCACTGTCGATGGCGGCGGCGCGGAACAGCACATCACCGTCTTCATCCGGCGCGTACATGTTCACTTCCATGCCGCACGCGTGGGCCGCGTAGCTCGGCTTCGTCCAAGGTTGTTTGTTGAAAGATTGCCTGGTCATTCGTGTCTCCGTCTCTCGCGCATGTGCCTGCTGGTTATTCGTAAGCGGTCAGCCCAGCGGATCTGAGGCCTGATCGAAGAACTTGGAAAAGAGGCCAGGATGCAGGCGTCATGAGCAACAAGGCTTCCCGCGCCTTGCACTTCGGCACCCGGTTGGCCGCGCCCGCTTTGAACGCCGGGCCAACCTCAACGGTCCACAGGCGCCTTCCGCTGTCAAAATCAGCGCCGCGAGGGGTTTGGTGACGGTGGGCGGCCTCGCCCGACGGCGGCACGTCGGCGGGCGCCCGCCCACGGGTCGTTATCGCGCGTTGACGCCACCCACAGGCCCTTCGTATACGTGTTGTATGCAATCTGAAGGAGGGGTGGATGGCATCGTCTGAGAGCCGCCGGCGACGCGGTCGCGCACAGCGCCGGGAAGCGCGCCAGGACGCACGCGAACTCATGCTGCCGCATCTCACCCGCGGGCTGCCCATCTACGAGCCGCTGTCCGAAGAGGACATTGCCCGCATTGACGACGCCTCCATGCGCATCCTGGAGGAGGTGGGCGTCGTCTTTCGTGACCCTGTGGCACTGCGCGACTGGGCGGCAGCAGGCGCCAGGGTCGAGGGTGAGCGTGTGCGGTTCGATCGCGCGCACATCTTGGAGCTGATCGCCAGCATCCCCGCAGAGATCACCTATGTGGCGCGCGATCCGGAAAAATCCGTTTCGATCGGCAGCGGCCGGTCGATTTTCGTCCCCATGACAGGCGCGCCCTACCTGCGCGATCTGGACGATGTGCGCCGAGCGCCGACGCTGGCCGATCTCGCCGACTTCCACAAGCTGAGCCACATGCTCCCCGCACTGCACTCTTCTGCGCACCATATCGTGGAGCCGATGGACCATCCCGTGTCGCACCGGCACTTGCGGATCACGTATTCCTCCATGGCGCATTCCGACAAGACGTTCATGGGCATGACCACCTCGGGGCGCAACGCCGAGGATGTGATGGAAATGTGCAAGATCCTGTTCGGCGCGGACGTCATGGAGGAAAACGCCGTTGTCACCGGCAACATCAACGGCAACTCTCCGCTGGTCTGGGACGAAACCATGCTTGGCGCGATGCGGGCGTTCTGCCAGCACAATCAGCCTGTGCTCTGCTCGCCCTTCGTGCTGGGTGGGGCAAACACGCCGGCGAGCACTGTGCCCGCGATCGTCCAGCTCAACGCGGAAGCGCTGTCCGCGCTGGCCTACACGCAGGTCATCAGGAAGGGCTGCCCCGCCATATACGGACATTATCTCTCCACGGTGTCCATGCAGTCGGGCGCTCCGATGGCTGGCACGCCGGAGATCTCTCTGATGAACTTTGCCATTGGGCAGTTGGCCCGCCACTACGCCGTGCCTTGGCGCACCTCCAACACGCTAGGTGGCGCAAAAACCCTGGACGCGCAGGCCGGCTACGAAAGCGCGACCACGTTGTTCGCCGTGATGATGTCGGGAGCGAATTACATCTGGCATTCGGCCGGCTGGAACGAGGGCGGCATGCACTGCTCCATGGCAAAGTTCGTGGTCGATGCCGAGCAGTGCGCAATGGCCTATCGCATGGCTGAAGGCTTTCAGTGGGACGATTTCGACGAGGCACTCGCGGCCGTGCGCGACGTCGGGCCGGGCGGTCATT
Organism: uncultured Hyphomicrobiales bacterium; assembly: GCA_964527285.1. GTDB lineage: Bacteria > Pseudomonadota > Alphaproteobacteria > Rhizobiales > CAZGNQ01 > CAZGNQ01. Next base: position 3,242 of record CAZGNQ010000103.1, read on the forward strand.
ACCTCGGCCATGCCCACACGCGGGAACGGTTCCAGCAGGCATTCTTCATGCCCCGGCTGTTCGACAACGCATCGTTCGAGCAGTGGCAGGCCGAGGGCGCACTTGGCACGACGGAGCGGGCACTCCAGCGCGCTCGCGTGCTGCTAGACGCCTACGAGCAGCCGCCACTCGATCCAGCCATCGATGACGCGTTGCAGGATTACATTGCACGGCGCGAGCGCGAAATCCCGGCCATGGATGCGCTCAACGAGGACCACTGACGCGCCGGCTTATGGTGGTTGGCCGTCCGCGCCACCCGTCCGTGGGCCTGTCGGCGGCTCGATGCCGGGCGCGTGGTTGGCCGGAAGATTGGCCGCCAAGGCGAACCCTGAGCGCTTGCCTTATTTCTCCCGGCCCGCCTGCCATTCCTTCCAGCGCAACAGGGCATTTGCGCCAAGCCAGGCAATGGGCGCTGGAGGCAATCGACTTGGGCCCTCAGCATTCACAAGCGCTGCCAGTTCCGGGGCGTTGGCACGGGCTGCCAGGTTGGCCGCCATCATGCCATGCAGCGTGCCTTTCGCCGTCCCAAGCCCGTTCTGACAACAGGCCGAAAAAAGCCCTGGCGCCACCTCCCCGAAAGCGGTTGCGCCATTGCGGGCAAGGCAGAGCCGCCCGGCCCACCGGTAGTCCATGGTCACGGCGTCAAGCATCGGGAACCGGACCCGGAACGCGCGCTCGTGCTCCTGCGCAACCGCATCAAGCCGCGCGTCGCTGATCTCCATGGCGGGATCGAACGTGAAGCGGTTGCGCACCACAATCCTGTCTCCACCGGTGCCGGAGATCCGACGCACAGTGGTGCCCATGGGATCAGCCGGCGTTGCGGACCACATCGCTTCACCACCGAGCCGTGCCACCTCGTCAGCCGTCAACGGCCGTGTCATGGAGGAATATGTGAAGACGTGCATCAAACGCCCGGAGAAAAATCCGAAACTTTCCGCATGGCCATTGACGCAAAGGATCACGTTCGCTGCCGATACGCTGCCCCGTGGCGTCTGCGCCCGCCAGGCATGACCCTCGCGCGCGAGCGCGACGACAGGTGCGTTTTCGTAGATTTCTGCCGCACCGGTGCGTGCAAGACCTTCAGCCAGCCCACGCACATAAAGCGCCGGTTGAAGCATGAGCGTGCCGGGCGTCGACAAGCCGCCGACGTAATAGCGCGTGCCGGTGATCCGGCAGATCGCATCGGCATCCAGCAACGCAAAGGGCTCCCCCAGGCGTTCCAGGTGTTGCGCATAGGCGCGGTTGTGCGCATCACCCTTTTCAGTTGCAGCCGCATTGATTTTGCCCACGGGACGGGCAGCCTCATCCGGCATGGCGTATTCAGCCACCGCATCCACAGCAAACCCGATGGCAAGGCGATTGAGAGCGATCTGCGTGCGGTCAGCTTCCAGGCCGCCGGAATAATCCTCCGAGGCGAGATCGTGAGGAAGATCAATCATGAAGCCCGAGTTGCGCCCGGCAGGGCCCTCGCCCACCCGCACGGCATCCAGCACGACGATGCGGTCACCGCCGCGCAACTGGCCAAGCCGTCTCGCGGCCGAAAGCCCCGCAAAGCCAGCGCCGATCACCAGCCAGTCTGCCGTGATGTCAGCATCAAGCACCCGCGGCGGCGGTGCGGGCGCCAGGATCGCGTTCCAAGCCGCTGGGCCGGGATCCTTCGGCAGCCGACGGACTGAAACGCAGGTCAATCGACCGCCTCTTCACTGGCGGTGTCTGAGAGATCGACCCAGATCGTCTTCACTTCGGTGTACTGGTCGTGCGCGTGGAGCCCATTGTCACGCCCGCCGAACCCGGACTGCTTGAAGCCGCCGAACGGTGTGGTGATGTCCCCCTCGCCGAAGCAGTTCACCGTCACCGTGCCGGCCCGCACGGCACGCGCAGCGCGCAGTGCACGCTTGGCGTTGGCGGAAAAGATCGATGCGGTCAGCCCGTACTCTGTGTCATTGGCGATGCGAATGGCTTCCTCGCTCGAACGCACTGTGATGACCGACAGGACGGGTCCAAAAATCTCCTCCCGCGCGGCCGGGTTGTCGGGCGTGACGCCATCCAACACGGTGGGCGCAACATAGGCGCCCTGCCACGTCTCACCGCCGGCGGCCACCGTCGCACCGGCCTGTTGCGCTGCCTCCAACGCGGCCGTGACTTTGGCGAAATGATCCGCGTCCACCAGCGCACCGAGCGTGTTGCTCGGATCGAGCGGATCGCCCGTCCGCCAGTCACGCAGGCGTGCCAAGATCCGCTCCATCAGCGGTGCCTTGACCGCCTCATGCACGATGAGCCGCGAATTTGCGGAGCAATTTTCGCCCATGTTCCAGAACGCGGCGTTGACGACATGGCCGGCCACCAGATCCAGGTCCTCGGCATCCTCCAGAACGATGGCCGGGTTTTTGCCACCGCATTCCAGAACCACCTTTTTGAGGTTGGAGTCAGCGGCATAGTGCAGGAACCTGCGACCGGTGTCGGTTGAGCCGGTGAAGGAGATCATGTCGACGTCGTTGTGCCGTCCCAGCGGTTCTCCGGCGCCAGGACCATCGCCCGTGACGACGTTGAAAACCCCGCGCGGGATACCGGCCTCCACGGTCAACTCGGCCACCATCAGCGCCGTGAGCGACGTCTGCTCGGCAGGCTTGACAACAACAGAGCACCCCGCCGCGAGCGCAGGCCCGATCTTCCAGGCCAGCATGAGGAGCGGAAAATTCCAGGGCAGAACGAGCCCGACAACACCGATCGGCTCTCGCACGATCATGGCCATCGCGTCATTGCCGGCAGGCGCCACCTGGTCGTAGATCTTGTCAGCGGCCTCGCCATGCCAGCGCAGTGCGTTCAGCGTCTCCGGCAGGTCGATTGTGGCGATGTCGTGCACCGGCTTGCCGCTGTCGAGGCTTTCCACCACCGCGAATTCGTGAGCGCGCCGCTCCATCAGTTTTGCAAGCGCCCGCAGGGCCTCTTTGCGCACCGCCGGATGGGCGCGCGACCAGCGACCATCGTCGAACGCCTCGCGCGCCTTGATGACCGCTGCGTCGACATCCTGTGGTCCGCAGGCCGCCACCTGAGCAAGTGTCTCCCCCGTTGCTGGATTGAGCGCGGGGAAAGTCGCCCCTGAGCCCGCAGGCTGAAAGCGCCCGTCGATGAACGCGTTGCCCGGCAGAGGGATGGTGCGCCCCAGTTGGCGGTATTCGTCCGCGGTGAGCAGCTCGCTCATTCTGCTGCCTCCTTGAGCGCGTGGGCGGCGACACGGGCTGTGCCGCGCGGCGCCGTGACAGCAGGCGCGCCTTCAACGATCCCGGCAACGGCCGCTTTGACCGTTGCGATGACACGCTCCAGTTCGCGTTTTTCATCCACGTTGAGCGCCTGCAGGGGCCGACGCGGCGGGCCCACTGGAATGCCTTCAAACGCGAGGCCATGGCGGATGCACTGGACGAACTTTCCACCCTGCTCGAGCACGCGCATCAACGGCAGCATGGCCGACATGATCCGCCGACCTTTGCTGAAGTCCCCCTCAATGGCGCAGGCCCGATGCAATGCGATGTGCTCGCGTGGCAGGAAGTTTGACCCAGCACACACCCAGCTCCGTGCCCCCCAGGCGAAAAATTCCAAAGCCTGATCATCCATCCCGCAGGACAATTGAATGTGCGGGTAATCGCGGGCCAACAAATGCAGGCGGTTGGGGTCGCCCGAACTCTCCTTGATGGCGCAGAAATTGGCCGAGCGTCCGACGCGGTCAAGATAGGTCTCGCCCATCTCCACGCCCATGCGGCCCGGATAGTTGTAGAGCATCACAGGCAGATTGGCGGCACGGTCGACCGCCAGGGCGTGGAGGGCGTTCTCTTTTTCCGTCGGCACGGCGTAGGGCGGGGAGGCGACCAGAATGGCGTCCGCGCCGATGTCGCGCGCGGCTGAGGCGTACATGATCGCGTCTTCCGTGCGCATGGCGCCCGTGCCAACGATCAGCGGCAAGCGCCCAGCGATCACGTCCTTGGCGAACGCCATGAGCGCGATCCGTTCATCCGCCGTCTGGGCGTAATATTCTCCGGTCGTGCCAGCGACGATCAGCCCATGCACGCCGGAGGTGATCAGATGCTCGATCACCTCGGCGCAGCGCTCGCGGTCAATGGTGCCGTCCTGCGTGTGAGCCGTCACGACGGGCGTGTAAATGCCGTCGAAGCGCATCGCTCCCTCCATGTATACATTACGTATGCAATTAACGCGCGTACTGGCGCGGCGCAAGTCTGTGGTGCGGGCGCGCGCCCTTAGGATGGCCTGCCGTGTGCGTGCACGTCGCCAGGGGCCGCAGGACAACTGTCGTTCGGCGTTTCATCCATGTCGAACGGCAAAGGATCGGGCCTCACGAACAACTCAAGCTGATCACGCGACAGAGCCCAGTGTGCATGCGCGAGCGCCACGGCACGCTGCGCGTCGCCGGCCTCGATCGCTGCGATGAAGCCGTCGTGATGCGCGCTGGCCGTCGCCAATCGCTCTTGCATCGCGGCATCGCGTGGACGGTAAAAGGTCTGACCAATCCGCGCATGATCGATCAACAACCGCTGAAAGCTCGGCGCGAGGTAGGCGTTGTCCGCCATCTCCCCCATCACGAGGTGAAAACGGTTGTTGGCGAAGACCGTGTCATTGGGCTCACCCGCTGCGACAGCGCGCACGAAGCTTTGCTGCGCCGCCTTCAACTCCTCAAGCTGGCCGGGGCGGGCATTTTCCACCGCGAGCCGGGCCACCGCAGCATAGATCGGTGGCGCGGTGAGAAAGAAGTCGCGCAGGGTTTTGTGGCTCATGGACGAGACGGTCGCGCCACGATTGGAGCGCATGTCCACATAACCTTCGCCGGCCAGTTGCCTGAAGATCTCACGCACCGGCGTGCGCGAAAGGCCATACTCAGCCCCAATGCGCGCCTCATCAAGGTCATGCCCCGGCGTCAATTCCAGCGTGAGAATACGGCGTTTCAAGTCGGCGTAGAGCGCCTGCTTGCCTTGTCTGTCGGGCATCACGTCTCAGGCTCCCTGGATTTTCGGGCGAGGGTATTCCTATACCCTGGCCCGTGGCAGGGTCGGTTTGTCCCAATCTCGCTCGCCCGCGATGGCTTGCAGGATTGTATAATCGATGTGTACGTTGCCGACGCAAGCGGCGACCGACAGCCGCAGGGGCGGAGAACTGGGGAACCAACGCTGCCCGCGTTGCCTTGGCCTTCAAGGTCAATCTAACTGGGAGGACTGTATGCGAAAAACTGTTCTAGGTTTCATCGGCGCCGTGACCGGTGCAGCGCTGATGGCGTCGCCGGCCCATGCTGAGTGCGGCAAGGTGAGCATGACCGAGATGAACTGGGCGTCATCTCAGATCATCACGAGCACGGCAAAGTTCCTGATGGAGCAGGGCTACGGCTGCAAGGTCGATCTCGTGCCGTCTGCGACCACGACATCGGTCGCGTCCCTGGCTGAGAACAATGAGCCGAACATCGTCACGGAGCTGTGGCTGAACTCCACAGGAGACGCCTATGCCAAGCTTGAGAAGGCCGGCAAGGTTGCCCGGTTGACCGAGGTTCTCTCACCCGGTGGCGTCGAAGGCTGGTGGATTCCTGAGTACCTTGCCAAGAAGCACCCGGAATTGAAGACTGTCCAGGACGTGCTGGCCAAGCCCGAGCTGGTTGGCGGACGCTTCAACAACTGCCCGGACGGCTGGGGCTGCCGCATCGTGAACGATAACCTGATCAAAGCACTCGACGTCGAGGGCAATGGCATGGAGGTGTTCAATCACGGTTCCGGCGAGACGCTCGCGGCATCCATCGCGTCAGCATACGAAAAGAAAGAGCCGTGGTTCGGCTACTACTACGGTCCGACGGCTGTCCTTGGTCGCTACAATATGACCAAGATTGAGATCGGCCCGATCGACAACGACGTTCACGCGGCGAACCAGAACAAAGACAATGCCAACCCTGGTGTGTCTGACTTCCCGCCGGCCCCGGTCCTGACGGTCGCCACGACAGACTTCAAGTCGAGCAACCCCGAAATCGCTGAGCTGATGAGCAAGGTGGTGTTCGACGTCGATTTGATGAACGCGCTGCTGGCATGGCAGCAGGAGAACAAGGCATCGTCTGAAGAGGCGGCCGTGTTCTTCCTGACCAACCACAAGGATGTGTGGAGCAACTGGATCAGCGACGACGCCAAGTCCAAGCTGTCGGCCATCCTGCAATAGGTAGGCATTGTTTGTGGTGCCATCTGCCGGTGCGGTGGAGACCCCTGCACCGGCTTCGTGGGTCCCCACACATGCTCCAGAGACGCTGACACGGCAAATGCGCGGGCGGGTCATACGCCGCGCCCGCGCACACCGCGGCCATTTCCCTGCACCGTCAACCTCGTGTGCACAGACCTCATGACGACACGCGCCGTTTAAGGCACATTATGGCCAAGGCTCGATTGCAAGCAGGATCAACACGCTTATGGCATATTATGACGGCGTCTTTAACGCGCTTGGCCTGCGCGAATGGTGTGATGCCGACAAGAAAGAAGGGCCGCTGTCGATGGCCGAACTCATGTCGCGCGCGCGGGGTGAAGACTCCGTCGAGCGCGACTGGTGGGACATTCCCTTTCCGTCGATGGACGCCCTCAATGACGCCTGCGGCAAGTTCCCTCAATCGCGCGACCTGACAAAGGGCGTCGAGGACGGGTTTCTGGCCATTAAGGACGGGCTTCGGGTTGTCCTGGACCCGCTGACACAGCCGCTGAGCTGGATCCTCCAATACGCGCTTGAGATTTTCCAGGTCACCCCGTGGTGGGTGATGGTGCCCATCCTGATGGCGGTCGTTTATGTCGCCTCGAAGTCCTTCAAGCTGGTCGCGTTCGTAACGGCGTGCATCGCTTTCCTTGCAGCTATTGATCATTACGATTACGCGATGCAGACGCTCGCGATCATATTCGTGTGCGCCTTTTTATGCGTTCTTATTGGTGTTCCCATCGGCATTGCCATGTCGCGCAGTGACACGATGCAACGAATAACCATACCCATACTGGATATGCTCCAGACGCTGCCGCCTTTCGTCTATCTCATCCCGCTTATTTTCCTCTTCTCGGTGACCGAGCCAAAGCTCTACGGCATTGCCATTATTCTCTACGCCATCGTGCCCGTCATACGCCTCACAAATCTTGGCATTCGCCTTGTGGACAAGGAGGTGATCGAGGCGGCCAATTCGTTTGGCATGACCGACCGGCAGAAACTGTTTGGTGTGCAGATCCCGCTCGCGCTGCCAAACATCATGGCGGGCGTGAACCAGACCATCATGATGAGCCTTGCCATGGTCGTGATCGCCTCGCTGGTTTCTGCACCAGGCCTCGGCGTTCTGGTATTGCGTGGCATTCGTAATCTGGAACTGGGCGTGGGCCTGGTTTCGGGCCTCGGCATTGTGCTGCTCGCGATCATACTGGATCGCGTCACGAAGGCAGCGCTTGACCGCGTCAACGCCGCGCAAAAAGCCTGAGGGGGACGCAGCGCATGAGCAACGACATCAAGGTCTCCATCCGGCATCTCTACAAGATCTTCGGCGAGGATCCGGCGACGGCGCTGGAGCATGTCCACAACGGCGTGAGCAAGCCTGAGCTTCTGGAGCACCACGGCCACGTCCTTGGTCTGCAGGACATCAACGTCGACATGCGCGAAAGCGAGATCACGGTGATCATGGGCCTGTCCGGCTCCGGCAAGTCGACGCTGATCCGCCACCTCAATCGCC
>CAZGNQ010000104.1:0-10932 GCA_964527285.1 uncultured Hyphomicrobiales bacterium
GGGGAACGGCGTTGCTCTCGGAAGGAGCGGGTGCTGCGGCGGGTGGTGCGCCGGCTGGTGCGCGCACGCCGTGAACGGGCGGAGCGGTTGCGTGCCCGCTGGCGGCCCTGCCACCACCACCCTGGCGACGACCGGCGGCGCGCGGGTGACCGGTTGCGACCTCCCTGGCGGCGCGAGGCCACATAACCGCCGCCGCAGGCGCGCGAGACGGGGGCAGCGCCTGCAAACGGGCTTGTTCCGTTGCCGTTCGCTTCGGCGGCGACGAACGGCGCGCACAACTCTCCCACCGAGGTGCCCACGGCCGCACGTCCCTGCGCGGAACAATAGAGCCCGGTGCCATCGGCACGCGGATGGAAGCGGACGCCCTTTGCACCGGCGGCCGCGTTGTCCAGCCGGCTGGACAAGCCGTTGAGGACCGTGATCCGCGCACGCGCGGCGCTGGCGCTGAGTGGACGCGCCTGCATATGCATGTCGGTCAGCGGAATGGCCTCGATCGCGCCGATCCGCAGCGCGAGCGTTGCGTTCGTCTGCGCATCGCGCTCCCTGATCAGGTGCACGCGGGCGAACAGGCCATAATCCTGGCAATTGTTCAGAGGGCCCATATCGGCCATGCCCTGGTGCAGGAAGTTGCCCAGCCCATAGAAGATCAGCCGGCCGTTCACGATCTCGATGCCTTGGACGACGTGCGCGTGATGGCCGATAATAACGTGGGGGCCGCGCTCACGGGCAACGATCTCCCGCCACAGCTTCACCCGATAGGCTTCCGGCGTGGTGTCACGCTCGATGCCCGCGTGCATGGACAGCAGCCGGGCATCGGCTGGCGCTGCGGCGAGCGCGTCGAGCACCAGCGCGCGGTGGTCGGGGTCGTGGATGTTGAACTGGCCGGGCTGGGCCGGGCGGGCGCCGGTGGCATCAACCGGGTAGAGCCCGCCTGATCCGATCCCCATGGCGCCCAGCGCGAAACGCACGCCCTTGGCCTCAAAGACCGCTGGCGCAGCCGCAGCTTTTTCTCCTGCACCCACACCGGCATAACCCAGCACGCCGCGATCGCCTGCAAACGTGCGCGCTTCCAGGGCTGCCATATGGCGCAACGTCTCGCGTGCGCCTGCGCGGCCGTAGTCCATGGCGTGATTGTTGGCCAACGCGAAGGCATTGAAGCCAATGTCGATCAGGTGGGCAACGCCGTTGGTGTGCGTGCGGAACACATACTTCTTGCCGCGCGCCGAGATGCGGTTGTTGTCGGTGACAATGGTCTCAAGGTTGGCGAAGTTGACGTCGCCCGTGACGAGCGGGGCCACCCGCGCTGCCGCGGTTTGGAACGTCATGGTGCGTCCGTACTTGGTCACCCGGTCGGGCCGGACCCGGGCACCCGTGGGCGCAAAGCCGGTGTCGCCCGCCACCGTCAACACGACGACGTCACGTTCGATTGGTCGCGGGTCGGGCGCTGCGACGGTGAGCTGTGTTTGGATGGGCGGTTTGTGGCCGCGCTGCGCATCGCTCAACGGGGCTGGTGTCACACCCGGCTGGGCTGCCGTCGCCAGGGCCGGGCCGCAGCCCACCGCAGCGACAAAAATGGCCACCAGCGCAGACGACCATCCAGCGGCGGCCACGCGTGCCGTCGCAACGGCGGCGTTGGGCGTATTCTGAGACACCGGCATTCCTCGACGACAGGGAGCGACTGCCGATCAGTCTGTCGCAAGCCGGTTAACGCCGCCATGACGAACGGCGCACATTGCAACGCATTTCCTGCGTCGGGTTGCTGATGTGTATGGGCAGGATGGGCGGCGGCGCTCGCCGTCGGTGGACGCGGCAAGCGATGGTGGCATGTGCTGCCGCCTCGCGCCGGAGTGCGACCGCGCAGGGTCCGGTCCGCACATCGGAACGTCACGAGGCCCGGCGCCACGGCGGGGTGGTGTGGCGCCGGGAGCGCGCCGTTTGACGTCAGGCGTCAGTTGGCGCTGAGATCCGTGCCGGCGTCGTCGCCATCCTGATACTGTGCGCTGTCGTCGAAATCGGTGTCAGCACCGGCATCCGCTCCGTCGCCAGCGACGGGGGTGTCGTCGTAGAGAATGCCTTCCTCGATGGACACGATCTCGTCGCCCTGGAAGTCATAGGTGTCGGATGCGCCGTCGAGTTGGAGGGTGCACTGGCTGCGGCACACATCGGTCATCTCGGTGCCCGCCGGGATGGACTGCTTGGACGAGCGGCCAGCCTCATTGATGACGATCGTACGCTCAACGGTGTCGTAATTGGTAATGGTCAGCGCCTGCGCGCCGGAGACGGCCGCGCCGGTGAATGCCAGTGCAAGGCATGCGCGAATGGCGTTGTTCATGTGGACCTCTGTGGACCTGGGAGAATGCAAAGCCGTCCGCCGAAAACATCCCGGCTGTGCTCTGCAGCGGGCCGTATGGGCGATCATCACCTCGGCCGCTGGCGCCGATATGTGTCGGTTCGATCCAGCAATCAAACGAATAAAATCGCTCGGTTTGATCGGTTTATTCGATAGTTCCGTCAGCGCGCACACATGGTCTTCCCGCTGCGGCGGCTTCACCTGTTTGCGAACGACGGGAACCGCCTGACCATGGATGTTGTGCTTGCTCAGACCTTCATGACGGTCCTCGACACGGGCAATTTCGTTGCCGCGGCGCGCCGCTTGAACGTCACGCAGTCAACGGTCAGCGCACGCATCAAGTCGCTGGAAGACAGCCTTGGGCACACCTTGTTTGAGCGTTCCAAATCGGGCGCGCGTCTGACGCCGGCAGGCGTTCAGTTCCGGCGACATGCCGCAACGTTTTTGCGGGTCTGGCAGCACGCCCGGCTGGAGGTTGGGCTCGCCGAAGCCCATCGTTCGCATCTCACGGTGACGGCGCAGATGAGCCTTTGGGATGCCTTCCTGCTGGTCGCGTTCGGCCACTTGCGCAGGGCCCATCCGGATCTGGCGTTGACGGGACGCATCGCGGACGCTGGCGCTTCAATGCAGGCGCTGAACGAGGGCACGGCCGATCTGGCCATACAGTACCGCCCCGTCCATCCGCCCGGCATTGCCGTTGAGCATCTGTTCGATGACGGCCTTGTTCTCGTGACCAGCCGCGCCCGGCCGCAGGACCAACCGGCCGCAGCCGACTATGTGTTCGTGAACTGGGGGCCGGAGTTCGCCGCAGACCATGCCCAGTCATTTCCCGAGTTGGCAAACACGGGGCTGCATCTGGACCTCGGCGTGCTCGGCGTCAGTTATCTGCTGCAGAACTACGCGACCGGCTATTTTCCTGAGCGCACAGTGGCCCCGTTGATTGAAGCGGGGCAGATCGCGGTCGTGCCGGGGTCGCGGCGCTTCACCTATCCGGTGTTTGCGGCCTACCCGGATGTGGAGCCGCATCCGTTGCTGGGTCTCGTGCTGGAGGCTTTGCGCGCTCAGGCGGCGGCCGTGGAGGCAGCGCGTTCTGAGCCGGCCGGCGCGAGGCCGTGAGCAGATCGTCGGCGCACTTGGTCCGACGCACGCGTTACACATCGCCCCGGACGCGTCAGTGGGGGAGGGACGAGGCAGGTGAGATTTGGTGCGCGCCGGGGCCGACATGTGCGGCCCCGGCGAAGTGTCTTGAGGTTCAGACCTGCCAAGCCTGCACCATGTCGCGCAGCGCTTGGAATGTGCCGCGCTCGGGCCGTGTGGTCAGGAGCTCCTTCACCACCGGCATATGTCCACGCGCGCGGCGGAATTCGCGGGTCAACCGCTCCCACCGTTCGACGTTCTCCGCCGACATGGTGGCACACCCGCAGGTGGGCACGTTGTAGGCCGTCTGCCGCGCGAGCCACAGATAGGCCGCGCGCCAAACCTCGTGTGGCACGACCGCGTTTTCCGGCCCATAGAACTGGCCGATCTGCGGCACGCCCTCGCCCGCGTAGTGCGGCAGGATCTCAAGCGTCGCCACACGGCGCTTGCACTGCGTGCGCACGGAGAAGATGCGCACCTCGCCACGTGCAACGGCCTGGGTATAGTCCGCCACACAGTGGTTCATCGCCTTGCCCTCCTCCTGCAACGCGTCACGCGTGAGCAGGGGCACGAACCGATAGCCACCGACCCGCCCGCCGGCGAGCCAAGTGGTCTGCGGTCCTGAACCGGCCAGTTCCACGTCCATCTGCAGATCGAGCAGCCACTGGTACGCGTGGCCGACGGCAGCAGGCAGACGCATCTTGGGGTGCCAGGCCTTGCCAAGCAGCGCGTGCGCCGGCGCGCCTTCATCGCGCGAGATGAAGGCATAGAACGCCAGCGGCACGATGATGCCCGTGCCCCGGTTCTCAAACCGCCGCCAGGGCAGGCGCTGCTTGATGATCCACAGCGCAAACTCCTGATCGGCGATTTCGGCCAGTTCACGCAGCCAACGCAGGAAGATGGCGGCTTCGTCCGGATCTTCCGGCACATAGTTCGCAACTTCCGCATTGAACTGCGGCGTCCACAGACGGGACGATGCGGGACCGGCCATGGCGCCCGTGATCGCTCGGGCCGGCAACCGCCGCGCCCAACCGGGCAGGCCGAGCGCTTCGGCCAAGGCTTTCAGCCCCACACCTTCGTCGACGAGCCGGGCGATGCGTTGTGCCTCGTGATGGCTGGGCGCGCCCACGGCCAGCGTGACAGCGGCAGCCGGAAACGTGACCAACAGGTCTGCCCGCGCCGGATGACCCTCGGCAAAGCGCACCAGCCGACGGCGCAGGCGCCGACGGTACTGCGCGACCACGCCGAGCAGCGTGTCCGAAGCGTGTGCGCCCCGCGTTTCTGCAATTGTCGCCTCGGTTGTCATGGCAGCCTCCACCACCCTTTTCCGGCCACGCGATTGTCCCTTTGAAATGCGCAGCTGAATGCAATTGCCGGAGGCACTGCCGCCCGGCATTGCGAAACACGAAAGACAAAGAGCGGTGGGCGCGTTTGTTAGCCGCGTGCGCAATTGCATTGCGCACGTTGGCTCACGTCGCGGCGGGAGAATGGTGCCTATTCCAATGACGCGTCCGCCATTCACGGCATTGACTTCGCGGGATTGCTCCGCAAGTGCATGCGCGAAAGATCAAAACGCGGTTTGGATTGGCTTACGGTCCCGCAATGCCAAAGGCAGCAAACCTGGACCGTTTGGTCCGCGGTTCACGCCGACGGCGTGCCATCGCAGGCGCGCTTAGCGCTCTATTGTCAGTTGAATGGAAACGGTCAGCCGTGTCGCAAGACGCTGCGCCAAGAGACGACGATATTGATATCGCTCTTGAAACAGGTTTCTGACGCAATGCTTCGACCCCCGCACATCGCCAGGGGCGTAACAATCGGCTGTGCCGCTGATTGTGCTCCGTGGCCAATCTTCAAGGTGCGGATCTCCTGGTCGGTCTTTGCCGCTCGCCGCCCGTGGCTGCATCGCAGGCGGGACGGACCAAGCGACGCTTGGCTTTGGGTTTAGGCTATGGCCCGCTGCAGCTCCAGACAACACTGACTGAGCCAGTGTGTGTTCTTGCCCGGGGGCGTGCTTGCGGTGGACATGCTTGGAGTGACGCTGCGCTTGGATAAGGCATTCAGCGTATCGTACGAATGCCTCGTCAAAGACTGTCGTCCCTCACGCGCTGTTTAATGGAACATGGAGACAAAAATGTGAAGGGGGAAAATGATCGCGCGGCGCAATTCGTTCGCATTGCGCCAGATTGCATCAAAGCCATTCAATCGCGCATGGTGTGAATGGCTGCGGCTCTTATTAGGCGTGCGCCCGCGCCATTACTCGCGGGCGGAACGGTCGATATGTATAAACCTGTCGAGAGCCGATTGCAGAATGACGGCGGCTGCCATCTTGTCGATCAATGCGGCGCGTTTGCGCCGAGACGTATCGGCTTCCAGCAGCGTGCGTTCCGCGGCGAGGCTGGACATGCGCTCATCCCACAGAAGGACCGGCAGATTGAATTCGGAACACACGTTACGCGCCCAGGCACGCGCCGATTGCGCCCGTGGCCCGGTTGAGCCGTCCATGTTGAGCGGGAGACCGACGACGAAGCCGGCAACGCCCTGCTCGGCGCAGATGGCGCGCAACTCCTGAAGGTTCGCCGCCAGCCGCCCGCGCTTGAGCGTGACGAGTGGGCTCGCGACGCTGCAGTCCACGTCGGACACCGCAAGGCCGATGGTCTTGGTGCCCAGATCAACACCGATGAGCCGCAGGGCTGCTGGTGCCTGGATCTGCCTCGCAGGTTGATGCGGCGCGTCGAAGACCGCGGCGTGAAAGGCGATGGCATCGTCCGTGACGACGGGGCGAAGCGGTGCGCTGGCGTCGCTCGCGGCGGTCGCTGCCGCGGCAGACCCCCGATCGCTCCCTGCGCGCTCATCATCGGTGGGACCACTGGTCATCTGGGCCTCTATCCTGCTGCAGTTGTGTCGCGCCGGGCCTGTCGCCGGCGGCGCGCCGTCAGCGGGGCAAAGGCCCTGGCAAAGGTCCTGTCTGCATTCGTGCTTCGGCGGGCCTGGGAACTGCGGCCGCGGGAACTGCGCCCCGGGAACTGCGGCCATACGAACTGCGGCGATGCGAACTGGTAACGTCCCCAATCCCACGGTGCCACGCGCACAAAGCCGATCACCGCTTGCAGGATCGCACGCGCTGGGCCAGACCCACAGGACGCAGGCGCCCTGTCAATGACCGTTGGCGCCCTTGAGACCGTCTATCGAGAGCGAAAGGTGCCGCGATGGAACTGATCTGGTACGGCCATTCCTGCTTCAAGATCCGCGTTGGCGACAGCGTTGTGCTGATCGATCCGTTCCTCACCGGCAACGCCACCTTTGAAGCGTCCGGCATTGCGCTCGCCGATGCGACCAGCGACGTGACACATGTCGCACTCACCCACGGCCACGATGACCACGTCGGCGACACTGTGGCGATCTGCAAGGACCGCAATGCCAAACTCATCGCCAACTTTGAGCTGGCGCAGTATCTCGCGGCCAAGGGTGTTGGCGAGGTGGACCCCATGAACCCTGGCGGCACCATCGACCAGGGCGATTTCGCCATCACGATGACGCCGGCTGCGCACTCCTCGTCAACGATCGTCGATGGCGTCCCGGTTTATCTCGGCGAGGCTGGCGGGCTGATCATCACGCCCAAGAAAGCCAGTGGCCCGACGGTGTATCACATGGGCGATACGGCCATCATGGCGAATTTTGACGACATCGATGCGCTGCACGACCCGCAGGTGGGCCTGGTGCCGATTGGCGACCGCTTCACCATGGGCGCCAAGGAGGCGGCCTACGCCTGCAACGCGTTCTTTGAGTTCGACGTCGTCATCCCCTGCCATTATGGCACGTTCCCGATTATCGATCAGACGCCGGACGCGTTCCTGGAAGAGATGGAGAATGCGGACACGCAGGTGGTCGTGCCGGCCGTTGGTGAAGTCGTGCCGTTCGAGGCTGCCGACGAAGACGATAGCAACGACGACGGCGCATGAGTCGACAGGGCGGACCGGGTTGGGGCGAGCGCGGTCATTGGCCAGCGCTCGCGCTTATTGAATGGACGCAGCCGGTCCTGCCGGAGCGTTGGATGCAAGCCAGAGGGCGTTTATGACGATTGACGAAACAACAGTGCGCCGCATCGCCCGGCTCGCGCGGGTGCGCATCGATGAAAACCAGGCGCACGCGCTGCAGGGCGAACTGACGTCGATCCTCGATTGGGTTGAGCAGTTGGGCGAGGTGGACACCGCAGACGTCGCGCCCATGACCGGCATGTCCGTGCCCACGGATGATGGCGGGACCGCCGCAGCCAAAAGCACACCCCACACGCCGTTGCGTGACGATGTGGTCACTGCGGGCGGTGACCCTGAGGCTGTGCTCAGCAATGCGCCGCAGCGGGCGGACAATTTCTTTGCCGTGCCGAAGATCGTCGAGTGACGCGGGGCAGGCCGGCCACGGTGCCGGGGCAACCGGCGCTCCTGCCAGGCGATCGCAGGGCGCACGTTTTAGGCCATCGCGATCACGACGTTTGAATACAACTGCAGGCATCGCGGCGGCTGGCGTTGCGAGGTCCTGGTGGTGAGACCCACAGACTGACACGGGGCTGACGTGGCGAATACGACCGATCTGACAGAGCTGGCGTTGAGCGATGCGAGGCAGGGCCTGCAAGCGGGTGACTTCTCCGCCGTTGAGCTGACTGATGCCTACCTGGGCGCCATTGAGGCGGGAAACGCCGGTCTCAACGCTTACGTTGAGGTCATCGCTGACGCAGCGCGTGAAATGGCGGCCGCAAGTGACGCGCGCCTCACCGCGGCGCGTAAGTCGGCCACGCCAGATGCCGTTGGCGCGCTGGAAGGCCTGCCCCTGGGCGTGAAGGACATTTTTGCCACCCGCGGCCACCACACCCAGGCCTGCAGCAAAATCCTTGACGGGTTTCGCCCGACCTACGAATCGACCGTCACGGCCAGGTGCTGGGACGCGGGCGCTGTCCTGCTCGGTAAGCTCAATATGGATGAGTTTGCCATGGGCTCATCGAACGAGACGAGCCTTTACGGTGCTGCGGTGAACCCGTGGCGCGCTGAGGGCGACGCCAGCCCACGCACTGCCGGCGGCTCATCGGGCGGATCGGCGTCCGCAACCGCTGCCCACCTTTGCGTGGCGGCGCTCGGCACGGACACCGGCGGCTCCATCCGCCAGCCAGCGGCCCTCACCGCCACGGTTGGCCTGAAGCCCACCTACGGCCGCTGCTCGCGCTGGGGGATCATCGCCTTTGCTTCATCGCTCGATCAGGCAGGGCCGTTCACCCGGACTGTGCGCGACAGTGCGCTCTTTTTCTCCACGATTGCCGGCCATGATCCAAAGGACAGCACGTCCGCGGCTGTGGACGTTCCGGATTTTTCCACCGCACTGACGGGGGACGTGAAGGGCCTGAAGATCGGCGTGCCGAAGGAATACCGTGTCGATGGCATGCCGGAGGAGATCGAGACGCTTTGGCGTCAGGGGATGAAATGGCTTGAAGATCGCGGCGCGGAGATCCGTGAGATTTCCCTCCCCCACACGAAGTACGCCCTGCCGGCCTATTACATCGTCGCGCCGGCCGAAGCCTCCTCCAATCTGGCGCGCTATGATGGCGTGCGTTACGGCCTGCGCGTGGAGGGCGACGACCTTGTCTCGATGTACGAGAACACCCGTGGGGAGGGCTTCGGCGCGGAGGTCAAACGACGCATCCTCATTGGAACCTATGTGCTGTCGGCCGGATACTACGACGCGTACTATCTTAAGGCGCAGAAGGTGCGCACACTCATCAAGCAGGACTTCGACACTGCTTTCGAAGACCTGGACTGCATCCTGACGCCAACCACCCCCGGCGCGGCATTCGCTCTGGGTGAGATGGTGGATGATCCGCTGCAGATGTACCTGAACGATATTTTTACCGTCACGGTGAACATGGCGGGCCTGCCGGCTATTTCCATCCCCGCCGGATTGTCGTCGACGGGCCTGCCGCTCGGCCTGCAACTGATCGCGCGCCCGTTCGATGAAGCCATGCTCTTTCGTGTTGGTGCCGCGTTGGAGGAAGACGCCGGCTCATTTTCCGTTCCAGAACGCTGGTGGATGGCCGCCTGATCACGTCTGGTGACCGCGCACGGCAGAGGATGACCCATGACCGATCAACCCGACGCCACTGCAGCCGCAGCACGTTTGCGCGCCCCGAGCGAATGCGCAGACATGGCGCACGTCCGTCATGAAATTGACCGTCTGGACGAGGCGCTCGTCGCGTTGATTGCGGAGCGTTTCGGTTATGTTGAGCGTGCCTGGGAGATCAAGCTGGCGGAGGATGCGCCGGCCAATGTGCCCTGGCGCAATCAGCAGGTGATCGACAAGGTGCGGGCGAAGGCAGAGGAAAACAATCTCCCGCCGGATCTTGCGGAGGCGCTGTGGCGCCATATGATCGGCTGGTTCATCCAGTATGAGGAGCGCAAGCTGGAAGAAAAGAAATCGGCTGCAGCAGGTCGCGATGGGGCTGGGCAATGAGCACACGCAAGACACAGGCGCCCCAAGGCGCGCTGCAATCGGACGGCGGCGCTGGCTTTGAGCTAAGGGGCACAGAGCGCCCGGGTGTGGCGCGACGGGGCCTGATGATGACCCGCCGCGGCGTGCTGGGCGCTGGCGTGGGCTGCCTTGTCGGCGGCATTGGTCTCACCACAGCCAGTCTTGTCTGTGCTGCGGGCGACGTTGCGCCTGGAACGAAGCGGGACCCGGCGCGCGGCGTCATCAGTGCCCGCGACGCATTGGCCCGTCAGGGCGCTGGCGCCCTGGCCCTGGTCGACATCCGCACGCCGGGCGAATGGCGCAAGGCGGGAGTTGCGGCGCAAGCGCATGTGGTGACCATGCACCAGTCACCTGCGAAATTCCTCGCCGAACTGGACAAGGCCACCGGCGGTGACCGTACACGCGCCATCGGCATCATCTGCGCCACGGGAGGGCGAACCGCGTACCTGCGTCCCCTTCTGCTTCAGGCCGGCTATGACCGCGTGTTCGACATCAGCGAAGGGATGATGGGCTCGCGCCGTGGCCCCGGCTGGATCGCACAATCGATGCCCATGCGGTTTTTATCTCCCGGCGCGGCGACCCGATAGCAGGCCCCATCGGCGCGGCAAAAAATGAACGAGCAGGACGCTTGACCATGATGCAGGATCGTGAGGTTCTGGAAAAAAACCTCGTTGAGGGGAGCACCGGCCCGTGGGAGGTCATCATCGGGCTGGAAGTTCACGCCCAGGTCACCTCCCAGGCAAAGCTGTTTTCCGGCGCATCGGCATCCTACGGTGGTGCTCCTAACGATCACGTGTCGCTCGTCGATGCCGCGATGCCGGGTATGTTGCCGGTCGTCAACCGCGCCTGTGTCGCCCAGGCCGTGCGCACAGGCCTGGGGCTCAAGGCAAAAATCAACCCGGTCAGCGTGTTTGCGCGGAAGAATTATTTCTATC
>CAZGNQ010000105.1:0-10836 GCA_964527285.1 uncultured Hyphomicrobiales bacterium
CGGGGCGACCTCGTGAAGGGCGTCAAGGAGATCCTTGAGCGTTACGCCGGCGAGCAACTCGCGACAGGGGTCGGTGCCGCACCGCGACACTGAGCCAAAGCACTCGTGTGGTGATACAGAAGTTCGCTGACACACGCCGCATATTCTCGGGCGAACGTCTGAATCTCAAAAACCACACGACGATCATAAGCTTCGAGTGTCCGCAAAGAACCAGAAGCTCGTTCAACGTCGGCTGAGAACTGTGACGAGCTTCTGGTTCAGGACAAGAGGCGGGCCGCACGCACGCAGGGGCACGGGATATGGTGGCTGAAACAACGCGCCGATTTGACCGGCTCGAGGCCCAAGCGGCCCAGATTGTCGACGGTTTCAGGCGGGCCGGCTTTGAATTCGTCGCGCCGGCGATCATTCAGCCCGCGGACGCCTTCCTCGACACGATCGGTGAATCCCTGCGCAACAGGACCTACGTTTTCACAGACCCTGCTGGGCACGAACTGTGCCTGCGGCCGGACGTGACCGTGCCCGCAGCACGGCTCTATCGCGAGCGTCATCCCAAGACCGACCCGCGCCGGAAGTACTGCTACAATGGGCCAGTGTTCCGCTATCAGGAATGGGCGCGCCTCAGTGCACCATCGGCGATGGATGCCGGCGGCCCTGCGGCGGTCGGGCCGGATGTGGGCTCCGGCTCACCAGGCGATGCGACGGCAGACACATCGCTTGAGGTGCAGCCGCGCGAGTTCCGCCAGGCGGGCATTGAGGCTTTTGGCGACACCGATCGCGAGCGTGCCGATGCTGAAGTGTTTGCGCTGACGATCTCGGCGTTGCGCGATGCCGGGCTGAAGGCGTTCACCCTGACGCTTGGCGATCTTGGCTTGTTGTTCGCGGTGATCGATGCGCTCGATATCCCCGAGCGCTGGCGCTTGCGCCTGCGGGCGGCCTGCAGCAATCCGGAGCGCTTCCAGGGTGAACTGGATGCCTTGCGCAATCCGGCGCGGTCACTGGCAAAGAGCGCACAACCTGAAGGGCTGGGGGCATTAATCTCCGCCCTGTCTCCAAGTCGGCCGCAGGAGGCCGCCGCACGTGTGGAGGACTTCATCCGCGAGGCCGGAATGACGTTCTTCGGGAACCGCACGCTGGCGGAGGTGACCGAGAGCCTGCTTGAGGCAGCGGCCGACCTGCACGAGAAGCCACTGGCGCCGGAGGCTGCGCAACTGATCCAGTCATATATGAGCATCCGCGCGTCACCGCGCGCTGCCGGTGCACGCATTGCCGACCTCGCTTCCACCTCCGGTGTCGACATCGCCGCCGCGCTGGATGCCTACAACCGGCGCATCGATCTGCTGGCACAGGCGGGCATCTCGTGGGATTCGTGTGTGTTCGCGGCGCCCTATGGACGTGACCTCGCCTATTACACCGGCTTTGTCTTCCAAGTGGAGGTGCCGGAATATGGACGGGGCGGGCACCTCGCCGGCGGCGGGCGCTATGACCAGTTGCTGAACGCGGCTGGCGGCCACGGGCATGTGCCGGCCGTCGGTGCCGCGATCCACACGGAGCGTTTGCTGCGTGCTGTCGAGGAGGGCGCCTGATGGCCGAGCAGTTGACGATTGCGGTCCCCTCAAAGGGCCGGCTCATGGACGACACACTGGCCGTGTTCCGCAAAGTGGGTCTGGAAATCACTCGGACCGGGTCGGACCGCGGCTATTTTGGAACCATCGAGGCGCTGCCCGGCGTCGAAGTTCAGTTTTCCTCAGCATCTGAAATTGCCCGGCATCTGCACCAGGGTCGAGTCCACTATGGCGTGACCGGAGCCGATCTGATCGGAGAGAATGTGCCCGATGCGCCGCGCACGGTGGCCTTTGTTACGCCGCTTGGCTTTGGCCATGCCGATGTGATCGTGGCGGTGCCGGACTGGTGGATCGACGTGCGCCGGTTGGAGCAGCTTGAACGGGCCGCTCTGGCGTTTTTGCGCATCCACGGCCGGCGCGTGCGCGTGGCGACGAAGTATCTGAACACCGCGCGGCGCTTCTTCGCCCGCAAGGGCGTTGCGACCTACCGACTGGTTGAAAGCCTTGGCGCCACGGAGGCAACGCCGGCAGCGGGCTCTGCGGAGATCATCGTGGACATCACGTCCACCGGCTCCACGCTGCGTGCCAACGGCCTGCGGGTACTGGACGATGGGGTCATATTGCGCAGCGAGGCCAATCTGATCGAATCGCAGACCGCCGACTGGTCACCCAATGTGAACGCGGCCCGCGCGCTCCTGAAGGAGCGGTTCGCGACGCTGGCGGAGGTGGCTGCGGGCTGATGCGATGCGGGCCGTGCCGCAGGGGGCGTGGCCATGGCATCCGGTCCGGAGAAAACCTTTGCAGGTGTGGTCAATTTCGAGCCACGGCTTTACCCATCGTTTACCGACGTCCCGTTAGCACTCTCGTCACTTTTATGACGAAAAAGCCAACGGGAGTTCAGTATCTTGACCGAGGCTTGCAACACTCTTGCCCGCCTGCCCTTCACCGCATGGGCACCGGCCATGCCGGCTCAGCGACCATATCCGCGTGCCGACCTTCCAGCACTGCGGACCCTGCCGCAACGGTTGCCTGCGCGCACCGCCACTGCGCCGGGTCAGATCACGCGTGTGAACGTGGAGACCCTCAAGCCGACACAGATGACGGTCGGCATGCGGTCTGTCGTGCGCAAGCGGATGAAATTCGAAAGTCGGGCCTCGTCGCGCAAACGGATGGAGAAGACGCTGGCCGCTCGGCCAATTCCGGCCGTGCAGGGCCCCGCCAATGAGCTGTTCCTCATCGACAATCACCACTTCGGCCTCGCGCTTTGGCAGGCGCAGGTGAAAGAGGCCTACGTGCGGATCGTCGACGACAAATCGCACCTCGCGCCGCATGAATTCTGGCGAGCGATGGAAGCGGAGGGCTGTCTGCATCCCTTTGACGAGCACGGCGCGCGCATTCCGCCAGAGCTTCTCCCGTTTTGCCTGCAGGCCATGCGTCACGACCCCTACCGGGATCTGGCCTGGGAAGTGCGTGAGGCGGGGGGGTATCGTAAGATGCCGATCCCCTATGCCGAGTTCCGCTGGGCTGGCTATTTCCGGCGTCATCTGCCCCTGGCACGCGTGCTGAAAGATCACCAAGGGGCCGTTCAGTCAGCCCTGGCATTGTGTCACCGCCCTGAAGCCCGCCACCTGCCCGGCTACGTGAACGCGCCGGCTGCATGATGGTGATCCGTAGCAGGGGGCATCGCCCGGGGTGGAACATGGGCTGAGAATGAGAGCACTGGAGGTTGTTCGGCGGACCCGTTGAAGCCGGACGATCTCGGAGTGCCACACATCCACCGATCCCAAGCCACGGCCGGCGCTCGCGAGAGTGCCGGCCGTTTTCGTTTCAGCCATCTCGAAGGGGCTTTGAGAAGACCCTTGCACATATGGAGTTGACCATATAAGGATATTGTTATGTCAGTATCCACACTCACAGATCGGCCGTCGTCACCTGGTCAGGGAACACCTGAGCAGCCCTCATCGCGCGCCATCACGCCGACGCTGGACACGCCGCCAGCGGGCTTCCTGTCGACGAGCCGCGTGCTTGAGGCGTTTCGCGCCGCGGGCGAAGACACCCGATTTCGGATCCTGATGCTGCTGCGTGAAGGCGAGCTGACCATCACGGACCTGTGCCGCATCCTTGGCCAGAGCCAGCCGCGGGTCAGCCGCCACATCAAGGTGCTGATCGATGCCGGGCTTGTGGAGCGCCAGCGCGAAGGCAACTGGGTTTTCCTGCACCTCGCCGCCAGCCCCGGTGTGATCGATGCTGTGCGGCCGGGCATGGACGCGGTCTCGCCCGTTGAGCCGCATCGCACGGCCGACCTGGAAGCCTTGGCGGACCTGCGCAATGAGCGTCAGGAGCGTGCCCAGGCGGTCTTCCGGTCACTTGCGGCGGACTGGAGCCGCGAGCGTGCACTCCATGTCGATGAGAGCCGGATCGAGGCGACGATCTGCCAACTCGTGGGCCGTGCACCGATCCGCAGGCTGGTTGATCTGGGCACCGGCACCGCGCGCATTCTTGAACTGCTGGGGGATCGCGCCGCTTCCGGTCTCGGCATCGATGCCAATGCCGACATGCTGAATTATGCGCGCTCTCGGTTGGCGCTCACCGGTGCGCGCCACCTTCGGGTGGCACGGGGGGATCTTTATCATCTGAGCGCGCACCGGGAGACAGCCGATCTGGTTGTCATGCACCAGGTGCTGCATTTTCTCTCCCATCCCGGGCCGGCCATTCGCAGTGCTGCGACTCTGCTTCGCCCCGGCGGGCGGCTGCTGATCGCGGATTTTGCTCCCCATACCCATGAGGTTTTGCGGGAGACGAACGGGCATGTGCGGCTGGGGTTTTCCGATGAGCAGATGCTGCGCTGGTTCGCGGAGTTCGGGCTTGAACCGCTGGAGCGCAGGACGCTGGCGCCGGACGGTGCAGAGCCCGACAAGATACTGACGGTTGCCGTTTGGCTCGCAAAGCGTCCCGACGCGCCCGTTTCGACGCCTGAACCACATTGAATGAATTTCCAACCGCCCGACGGCAAGGCCGCGGGCACCGAGGAGATGGACGATGAGCACGACCTATGATCGGCACGCCGGTGGCGAAGGGAGCGAAAACAAGGTGGCACGCACGAAGGCCGGCCGCCCTGCATTCTCGCTTGAGGTTTTCCCGCCGCGCTCGGTCGATGCTGAGCGGCAACTGAGCGAGACGCTCGCCAGCCTCATGCCGCTCGGGCCGCTCTTTGTCTCAGTCACATACGGTGCCGGCGGCGCCGATCGTGAACGCTCAACCGCCACGATCGCGCGGATCAAGCGCATGGCCGGCGTCGTACCGGCCGCGCATCTCACGTGCGCAGGCCAGTCGCGCCAGCAGGTGCTGCGGGCGCTGCAGGTGTTCGCGAGCCAGGGTGTCCGACACATTGTTGCGCTGCGCGGTGATGCGCCGGCCAATGGCGATGCTGTGAGTGGTGGCGATGAATCCGCCGACGTCAGCGCGGTGCAGGATTTCAACTCCGCGCTGGATCTGGTGCGCGTTGTCAAGGCTGCCGGCACATTCGAGATCTCCGTCGCGGCCTATCCCGAGCCCCACCCCAAGAGCGAAAGTGCGGAGGCGTGCCTTGATGCTCTCGTGGCAAAGTTCGATGCCGGTGCTGACCGGGCGATCACGCAATTCTTTTTCAACAGCGCCGATTTTCTCCGTCTGCGCGACGCGCTTGCCGCGCGCGGCATCGACAAGCCGCTTGTGCCGGGGATCCTGCCGATACATGACATCGGTCAGGTGCGCCGTTTTGCGCGCCGTTGCGGTGCCCGCGTGCCGTCATGGCTGAGCGAGAGTTTCGACCGCCTGAAGGACGATGCCGATATGGCCCGGCTCTTTGCGCTGTCGTTCACGGTCGATCAGGTCGACGAGCTTGCCCGCGAAGGCGTCGACCACGTCCATCTCTACACGCTCAACCGGCACGAGCTGGTCCGCCCGATCCTGGAGCTGTCGGCCCGTGGTCTGGAAGGCCGTGACCTGCGCAATGACAAGGTCGCAGGCGATGTGCTGGCCTTGCGTGAGCGCGCGGCCGGCTGATCTGCTGGCTGCCGGTCGGTTGATGGTTGACCCGTCCACGGCCCGCCAAGCGGTGCTGGGACGGGTTACTGGGCCGCGGCCATCATGTCGGTGCGAACTTCACAAAAAACACAAAAGGCGCTGCACGCGTGTTCCGGTTCTGACATTTGCCTGCCCTCGGCATCACGCCGTCAACGCCGTGGCCCATTGCTACCGCCTGCGCCAGAGTTTCCGCCCCCATCATCGTCCCCCAGGCGATAAAGCCCACGCATCAGTGCCTGCAACGCCCCGCTCGTGCCATCGCCAGCGTGGAGATCAATGTTGCCAACCTTCTCCACCAGCTTCTCAAGCGCTTCAAGTTCCTTGAGCCGAAGCAGCAGCGGATTATCCTCCATCAGCTTGGACGTGTTGAGCAGCGACCGCGTCGCCGCCGTCTCCTCCTGGCGCCGGATGAGATTGGCTTTGGCCGTGCGCTCAGCCTCGACAACCTTGTTCAGCAACTCCCGCACGTCGCCCGGCAGGATGATGTCCTTCACGCCGATCTCACCGATTGACGCACCAAGGTCTTCGGCACGAGCGCTCACATAATCGCGCACCTGCTGATCGAGCGTATCGCGTGCGGCCAAGATCTCATCCAGCGTACGGGCGGCCACCGCCTCCCTGATCGCAAACTGAATGAGCCGGTAGAGCGTCGTCGGCACGTCCTGGCTGGCGATTGCGGCTTGCCTCACATCCTCGATCTTGAAGAACGCCGTCAGCGTCACGCGGATGCCCACGCGGTCCTTCGTGAGGATCTCCTGCGCTGTCACCTCCAGCGGGATCGGGCGCATATCCATTTTCTGGATGCGCACCGTGCGTCCCACCGCCCAGTAGGCATGATGACCAGCGGGCAGGATTTCAGCCAATGCGCCATCAACGAACAGAAGGCCCGCCTCGTGGGCCTCAACGACACTGTGCACCACCGTATGCGACGATGAGAGATCAAGCCGGGCGAGGTGTTCCGGCGCCACCACCATGGTTTCGCGGGTGTTGATCCGTTCGACGCTCACATCGGCCAGCGTTGTCCAGAACGCGCGAATGGCGTTGGGGGGAACGAAATGACGAGCCTGGCCGTCGATCGACACCAGCGCCACGGTTTCAGAGTCGGTCTGAACGATTTCCAGATGGTCGCGTGCAACATCGGGTTGCGTGCGCGCCAACAGCAGCGCCGTGTCGGCCGGCAGCGTCGAGCGCATCACGTTGAACACTTCGCAGGTGTACTCCCGGCGTGGATCGAAACGCACAAACCGGCCTGGAGCAAGAAACTGGGCAAAGCGCCCATCGCGGCGCAGTACGCCACGTTCGTCATCCCTGATGGTGACGCGAAAGAATCCAAGACGGTGCATCATCCCCTCCCGATCGGCCGTCGGCCGTCGTTGCGGCACGCGAACAAACTAAGCCACAAGCCTTGCCGCTTGATTGCCGGGCGCCCTGCGAGCGGTGCATCAGTGGAACATTGAGACGCGACGGCGGTGGCGCGCTGGGCTCGTTGGTGGTTGCCGGGGCGTGGCCGATGGTTTGCCGGATCGCTTCCCCCGCCGTCGAACGGGACGGCGCTTGAGCCCGGGGCGCGGCGGACCTGCACCGGGGTGCGCCTGCCCCAGGGGACCGCCCGAAAGCGCCCGCCCGAGGGCATCGGTGCCCGGGTTCACTCTGCCCGCCACAGGCGGTATCCGCACCGGCGCAGGGCCCGGCAGCGGGTGGCGCAACCGGCAAGGCCGAAGCCAAACCCGTCACCCCTGGAAACGATCCGGCGCCCCTTCGTCCGGAAAGCGCTTTTCAGGCGCGGCACGATCTCAAATCGTGTGAGGTTGGAATCGAACCAACAACAGACACCTTAACAGGGTGTTGCTCTACCTTTGAGCTACTCCAAGGAGGGCCGAGCAGGTATCGAACCTGCGACCTCCCGCCCAAAAGGGCGGGCGCTCTGCCACTGAGCTATCGGTCCATGCGCGCAAACGCGGAACACCAGGACGGCATGGCCGCCGGCGCCAGGCGGGTCTCAGCGAGCCCGTCCCCATGGCAATCTACACGCAGGCGTCGAGTGTAAGGGCCAGGGGTGAATGCAGCGTGAAATCCGCCAGAGGATGCGCCGTTCCCGGCGGGAGCGCGTTGCGCGTCGAGGCGCAATGCGGAAAGGCAGGCATGGAGAGCGAAGCGGAACAAGAGCCGGTTGCCGACGCACTGGACATTTTTCTCGCCGCGCTACCAGGCCTGGAGGACGTTCTGGCCGCGGAGGCGCGCGCGCTCGGCTTCGATGACGTGTCACCAACCGCGGGCGGTGTCACGCTGCGAGGCGACTGGGCTGGCGTGTGGCGGGCCAATCTCAGCCTGCGCTGTGCGACGCGGGTGCTCGTGCGGGTGGGCCGCTTCCGTGTTGTACACCTGGCCCAACTTGACAAGCGGGCGCGGGCGCTCCCGTGGTCTTTTTTCCTCCGTTCGGACGTGCCGGTTCGCGTCGATGCAACGACCCGGCGCTCACGCATCTACCATGCAGGCGCTGCGACGGAGCGTGTGGCCACGGCGATCACGGCAAGCGTCGGCTGCGAGATCCGGCCTGCTGCGCCGGTGAAGATCCTGGTGCGCGTGGAGGATAACATCTGCACCGTCAGCGTTGACACATCCGGCGAGCTTTTGTTCCGCCGCGGCTTCAAGCAGGCGGTCGGCAAGGCGCCCTTGCGTGAGACCATGGCCGCAGCCTTCCTGCGCGCCTGCGCCCACACGGACGCAGAACCCGTGGTCGATCCCATGTGCGGCTCTGGCACGATTGTCATCGAGGCAGCGGAAATGGCGGCAGGGCTGTTGCCGGGCCGCGCGCGCGGGTTCGCGTTTGAGCACCTTGCAGGATTTGAGCATCAGGCCTGGGAGAGCCTGCGTCACGCGGAGGATGAAAAATCGCGAGCGACCGCACACGGTGGGGACCCAATCGCTTTCGGTTCCGACCGTGATGCTGGGGCCGTCGCCATGGCCTTTGCGAACGCTGAGCGGGCGGGCGTGACGGCACTGACAGACTTTGCCCACCTGCCCGTCAAGGATCTGACGCCACCATCATTGCCCAACGGGTCGACCGATGGCGGCCTTGTGCTCGTCAACCCGCCTTACGGGGCACGCATTGGCGAAGTCAGCGCGCTGTCCGGGCTCTATCACACTCTTGGCAAGGTGATGCTTGAACGTTTCGCCGGCTGGCGGGTCGGCCTCATCACCAGTGAGCCGCGTCTGGCGCGTGCCACCCGGTTGCCCTTCGGCCCGCCCGGCCCGCCCGTGCCCCACGGCCCCCTGCGCGTCCGCCTCTATCAGACGGAGCGACTGGGGTGAAAAAGTGTGCGGCCCGGATGCATCCTTTCGCCCACCGCGACGTCAAGGGTGAGGCAAGCAGGCAGGAAGGACCAGGAGGGACCGCCGTGAACACACCGACCGCAAAGACGCCAACGACGAGCGTCAACATCGCCAATGCAGGCCAACACCAACCGGAGGCCGGGATCGGCACCGCCACACGGGCGGTGGACGCAGCGGACAACAGGGCGGTGTTGGAAATTGATTATCTTTATCTCGACCTTGCTCAATGCACGCGGTGCCAACGCACGCGCGAGGTCTTGCACCGCGCCGTTGAGGCTTGCCGCCCTGCGCTCGACGCCCTCGGATTGTCCGCCGTGGTGCGCGAGACACACGTGACGTCGCGGGAGATGGCGCAGGCTCATGCGTTCCGTGTGTCGCCGACGATCCTGATCGACGGGCGCGATGTGCAACCTGAAGCGTCTCACGATCTTTGCGCGGAATGCGGGGATCTGTGCCAGTGCGCCGATGGGGTGGAGTGCCGTGTCTGGGTCTGGAACGGCGAGCGTCAACTCTGGCCGCACGCTGCGTTCTTGATCGACGCCATCGTCACCGCGGCGACGCGGCACCGCGCAGGGGGCAACGGTGATGATCAGGATACGTTGCCGCGTGCCACTGGAACCGGCCGGGAGGTCGTGGAGAAAAACCCTGGCGGCCCGGCCTTGCCTGCCGCGCCGGCTGAGCGGTACTTTCCCGCATCGTGCGCTCCAGGCGATGGGCCAGCACAGGGCGACGCCCGCGACAACGCAACGCGCAGCGGACATGGCAGCGAAGCGAACGCCTGCTGCCCGCCGTCGTGCTGCCCATGAGGCGGGGGCCTGACGATCCATGTCCGCAGGGACGTGATGACGTGCCCATCACACCGGCGCGGTGGGGCGTTGCTGTGCTGCGCGCGCGCCGGGCCATCATGGCGAGCGGCGTGGCGCCGGCTGACGTTGATGACGTCTTGCACGCTGGCGTTGAAAAAGCGCTGCGCGCGCTGCCTGGCTTGCGCGACCACACGCGCTTTGAAGCCTGGGTGGCGCGCATCGCAACGCGGTGTGCCATCGATCATCTGCGTGCAGCCGGCCGCGCGCAGGCCCGTCTCAGCGATCATGATGTCGAAGCCCTCGCGCACGAGGACAGTCTCACCGAGCGTTCCGACGCATCTGGCCTGACGTCCTACAGCCCGTGCGTGGCGCCCTTCCTGGCACGCCTCGCGGCGCCAGACGCTGAGGTCCTGCGCTTGAAGGACGTTGAAGGGCGGCCGTCCGTTCAGGTGGCGGCACTGCTGGGCATCTCACTGCCGGCCGCAAAGTCGCGCATTCTGCGGGCGCGGCGTCGGCTTGCGCGGGCGCTTGTGGCCTGCTGCGGTGAGCTGGCAGAGCGTCCCATCGCCTCGCGCGCGGTTGAAGACTGTGGGCCGCGTTGCTGCCTCAACGATTGAGAACGCGGCCCGCCACAGCGTCGAGCTTGGCCACCAGGTCTGGATCCCGCGCATCGGGGCCCGTGATGATCGCATACTCAAGCGCGCGGTCTGAGCCGTTGGGACAAGCCTCATGCAGGGAGGGGAAATCCCCTGCCAGCCGCGCCACAAGCCGGCGGGCCTTGTCCGCATTGTCTGTCATCACCTTGATGATGGCGGTGATGTCGACATCCTGGTGGTCGTCGTGCCAGCAGTCATAGTCGGTGACCATGGCGACCGTGGCGTAACAAATCTCCGCCTCGCGGGCGAGTTTGGCCTCGGGCATGTTCGTCATGCCGATCACCGCGCAGTCCCACGAGCGGTAGAGATTGCTTTCGGCACGGGTGGAGAATTGCGGTCCCTCCATGGCCAGGTAGGTGCCGCCGACCACATGGTCGATGTCCTCCGCCTTGGCCGCGTCGCTCACGCGGGCCA
>CAZGNQ010000106.1:0-7485 GCA_964527285.1 uncultured Hyphomicrobiales bacterium
CGGCAAAGTCGACCTGACGATGTGCCTCAACGGCGCTTTGGCCGGTCTTGTCGCAATCACGGCTGAGCCGTTGACGCCAAGCGTTCCGATGGCACTGCTGATCGGCGGCATCGGTGGCGCAATCGTGATCTTCACGGTGCCGCTGCTCGACAAGCTGAAGATCGACGACGTGGTGGGCGCCATCCCGGTGCACCTGTTCGCAGGCATATGGGGCACGCTTGCTGTGCCGCTGACGAACACTGAGGTGCCGTTCATGGCTCAGCTCACCGGCGTCCTCGCCATCGGTGTGTTCGTGTCCGTGGTCAGCGCCATCGTTTGGCTGCTTCTGGCCGCGACGATCGGCCTGCGCCCGACGGAGGAGCAGGAGATGGAAGGTCTCGACACCGCGGAAATCGGCATCGAAGCCTATCCGGAGTTCAGCGCCTCACGCGCATGACCATAGGGTCGCCCGGGGTTCGCCTCGGGCGGCTGCGCCGCACGTCAAAAGGTGCAGACAACGCGCACCATTGATTGAAACGCGATTAGGGGCGATCGGAGGGCATCCGGTCGCCCTTTGCGCATTGGCGTGGGCCGCTGGCGAAGCCTTCCAGTGCCCCAACCCCGTCGCGGAGCCGCGCCATGTTCGCAACCTCATCTGCCCGTGCGCCCTCTCGCGGTGGCGACGCTCAACTGGCTGAACCCTGGTTTGGCGCCGGTCTGACACTTGATGACGTCACTTCTCCATTCGAGCGTCTGCGCGGGATTTTGGGCAATGTTCAGCCCGCGGCAGGGGTCAACCTGACTGGGTTGTGCGCTGGCCCGATCGACATGACCATCGGCGAGCCGCGCCATCCAGGCCCCGCATGGCTGATGGAGCGGATCGCGGCCGAGGCCCCGCTGTTCGCCAAGTATCCCAGCATCGCGGGAACACCGCAGGTTCGGGCCGCCATGGTGCGTTGGCTGCAGCGGCGCTACGGCGTGGCCCTCGATCCGGAGAGCCAAACCCTCATTCTGAACGGCTCGCGCGAGGGGCTCGTTTCCGCGCTTCAGGTCGCCCTGATGCGCGGGCGCGCTTCTGGCGCACTTGATGGACGCGACGTTATCGCGATGCCCGACCCGTTCTATCAGCCCTACCTCGCAGGCACCCTGAGTGCGGGCGGCACACCGGTCTTCATGCCGGCAACGCCCGCCAATGGCTTCCTGCCAGACCTCGACCGCCTGGCCGGCAACGGTGCGGTGATGGAGCGGCTGGCGGCCCTGATCATCTGCTCGCCGTCCAATCCGGAGGGCGCGCTCGCCGATGGTGCTTACTGGGAGCGCGCCGTTCAGATCGCGCGCGACGCTGGCGCCCTCCTGATTGGCGATGAGTGTTATTCTGAAATCTACCACGGCGATGGCACGCTGCCGCCAGCGGGCGCACTGCCGGCAGCCGCCGCGGCGTCACGCGCCGGGCAGAACCCACCCACTGGCGCTTTCGATGACGTCAGCGGCGTCCTCGTGTTCAATTCCCTGTCGAAGCGCTCCAACCTCGCCGGCTTACGCTCAGGCCTCGTGGCCGGCGACCCGGCATGGATCGAACGCTTGCGCAAGTACCGCAACGTTGCGTGCGCGCAGGTGCCAGGCCCACTCCAACAGGCGTCCGCTGCGCTGTGGGACGACGAGGCACACGTTGGTGAAAGCCGCGC
The DNA here is from genome assembly GCA_964527285.1 of uncultured Hyphomicrobiales bacterium. Classification (GTDB taxonomy): domain Bacteria; phylum Pseudomonadota; class Alphaproteobacteria; order Rhizobiales; family CAZGNQ01; genus CAZGNQ01. Next base: position 1,665 of record CAZGNQ010000106.1, read on the forward strand.
ACGTTATGCGGAAAAGTTTACGCGCGCGCGCGTTCTGCTCGCGCCTGCCGGGTGGGAAAGGCTGCCGTCGGCGGGCTTTTTCCTCTGGCTCGACGTGCGCCGTTTTGGTGGGGGCGAGAAGGCGGCGGTAACCCTGTGGCAAGACTGGGGGCTTAAGGTTCTGCCAGGATCGAGCTTGTGCGCCCCGCGTGGGGGGCACGGCTCGCCGGGCGATGACTACGTGCGCATCGCGCTTGTTCATGATCTCGACACCACGACGGAGGCGCTGTCTCGATTGGCCGCAGCGGCAACCAGGGTCTGACCTCTGCGTGCCTGCGCCGCACGGCTCCGTGGCAGCCTGGGCAGCACCATGAGCGTGATCGATCAGCCAATGCAGAGCGCCAGAACGCCGACGTCGACGCGTCTTGCTGCGCGCGCGGTCGGGTTGACGCTTCTGGCGCTTGCCGCAGTGGCCTGGCTTGCGATCCTCACGTGGGCCCCGCATCCTGGCTCTCCCATGTCGGTTGGCCTGGGCAATGGCGACGGCCTGCCATCCCTCGGCGACGGCTCCCGCAGCTTTGCCAACCTTGCTGGCCATGGACCCGCTGCGGCCGTTGCCATCGCCATGCAACTGCTCGGTCTGGCAGCATTGCTGCTCCCCGTTGCGCCAAGCGCTTTCGGTGTCATGCTGTTCACCGGGCTGCGAACCGATGGGCGTTCGTTGCATCCCTGGGCGCGCTTGTGCGCCTGGCCCGTGTCGCTGCTGGCGTCTGCGGGCGTGCTGGCGGCGCTGCCGTTCGTCGGCCTGCCGTCGTCCGGTGGAGCACCGGGCGGCATTGTTGGCCAGGGTGTCTTCGCCGGCCTCACCTGGCTCATCTCCTGGCTGGCATCGTCCTACGCGCCACCGCTCGCCGCTGTCGCGCTGTTGTGGTTGGGCGTCGCGGCGCTGCGGCTGTCGTGCGGGCTCGATCTGATGGCGTGGCCGCAACCGGCATCGCGTGCGCGCGTCGCCGCCTGGGCTGGGTGGCTTTCGGCATGGCGGCGGCGCGGGGGCACGGCGCCAGGTGGCGTCCTGCGCGCGTCCGACGAATTGCACCCCGATGCGCGGCTGCCGTCTGAGCCGGAGCTTGCGGCACTGGCTGAGGCAAGCCGTGAGGCCGCGGGCGGCATCGGTCGTGTGGGCGGGTCGGCGGACAATCCCATTGAGGCAGTCGCAGATGCGCATGACCTGCCGGGTCTTGCCCCGAAGCTGACCGGTGACCGCCCCCCGGACCGCACTGGGGATCTGCCTCAGGATCTTTCCCAGGAATTGCCCGAGGAGATGTCTCAGGAGCTGTCTCAGGAGTTGCCGTGGCCGGGTGCCGCGACCGATGCGACGGCGTTTCCGTCCCCCCCACCGCCAACACCGCAGGTGCCGTCGCCCGCGCCCCATACGGCGACGACACCGGCTTTTGACGGTGGCGTGACAGGAAGCATGGCTGGCGGGGCAAGCACGCCGGAGTGTGCGCCGACGCGTGATCTGGCGCGTCTGGGGATTGCGCCCCCACCACCCGACGCGCCACTCGATGCGCCGCCCATTTCCCCGCCGGCCCCGACGCCGCGGTCAACGTCCCCCATGCCAGAGCCGGCAGGCGCCGAAGCGCCCGACACTGACCCCGACATCGAGGCGATCGCCGGTCCGTCCGGCCATCCGCCGCTCATCATGCTGCTCGATGCGGCGCCGCCCCTTCAGCGGGACCCGCAGGTGGCCCGCCATGTGCTGCGCGGCGAGGGACGGATCCTGGTCGATGCGCTGCAGGCGTTTTCAATCGACGCCACGTTGCGCGATGCCCATTCGGGGCCGGTGCTGACCCGCTACGTGGTCGATTTGGCGAGCCGCGTGCGGTGGCAGCGCGTTGCCGCGCTTGCCGGCGAGATTGGTGCCCATGCGGGCGTCGAAGGCTTGCGCATCCTGCCCGGTGAACCGCCCGCCGATGAGAGCTCACTGCCCGACCTTCACCGGCCGGTCGCAGCGGCCCGCGCTGCGCACATCCTGCCCGTGCGTGCGCCGGAGACCGTTACCGTGCTCACCCTGGAGGCGCCGGTCGCCGCGCCAGCGAAGCCCCGCCTCAAGCACCTGCTGGCCAGCCGACCCTTCAAGGCCTCGCGCTCGCGTCTGCTGGTGCCGCTCGGCATGGCCAGCGATGGGGAAGTCCATGTCATGGACCTTCGCCAGCACGCTCTGATCCTGGCGGTTTCTGACGGGCGCAATCCCGCCGATGATCTTTTGCGGACGATCGTCACGGCGGTGATGATGCGTGCACGGCCTGCTGATGTACAACTCGTGTGCGTGGATGTGCGCGGCGACCGGCTTGGCGTGTTCGACGGCGGGCCACACGTTTTCGCCCAGGTGTCGGGCGATGCCCGCCAGGGCCTCAAGGCGCTCAACGGGGCAGTGGACGAGATCGATAGCCGCCTGCAGGTGATGCAGGGCTCCGGCGCGCTCACCCTGCCGACGGTCAACAACCAGATCCGCGAGGCGGCAAAGCGCGGCAAGCCGCTCGTGCGCCGTGTGCAGGTGGGTTTTGACGCGGTAACCGGCCAGCCCATGATCGAGGAGCGGGTTCTCGCCACGGAAGTCTTCCCGGAAGTGGTGATCGCCGTGGCCGGGCTTGAAGATCTGCTGACGGCTGATGCTGCAACGGTGACCGCGGCGCTCGAGCACATCGGCGAGGCAGGGCCCAAGGCGGGCGTGCACGTGGTTGCGGCGTTGCGCGAGGCGGATTGGATCACGCGCCATCCGTCTTTGCGCGATGCGGCGTCGCTGTTTGCCGTGGGACGCATGGCATCGCTGCGCGCAAGTGTCGGCGTCACGGGCATTGCAGGGGCTGAGCATCTGATGTCGGGGCATGACCTGCTGGCCTACGCGCCGGACCACCCGCACGGGCTGCGCCTCCAGGCTGCGAACGTCAGCGACGCGGAGCTGGAGCGCGTCGCCGATGCGTTGGCCGCGAGAGGGGCGTGAGTTGCCACCGTTCCTGAGGCCGACTGGGTCATTCAGGTCCGCTGGCTTGCCTGGTTCACCAAGCCACTTATTCTCTGTCGCATTGGCCGGAGCCACCGCCCCGCCACCCCTATCACCGCTCGCGTTTGGGGCGCACAAGTCCCTCCTGCGCCATCGTCGCCACCAGCCCACCCTGCGCGTCGAACACATGGCCTGTTGACAGCCCGCGCGCGCCGCCGGTCCAGGGGCTGGTTTGGGCCAGCAGCAGCCAGGCATCCATGCGCACAGGCCCGTGAAACCACATGGAGTGGTCGAGGCTCGCCATCTGGATGGCGATGTCGAACATTGGCCGGCCATGGGCCGACAGCGCCGTATCGAGCAGCGTGAAATCGCTCGCATAGGCCAGCAAGCACTGGTGCAGCAGTGGCTCATCAGGAAACGCGCAACAGGCTTTCACCCACACATTCTGCTCCGCCACCGCCGGCCGCTCGGGCGAAAGGCGGTCAAGCGACGCAAAGCGGATGTCAATCGGGCGTTCGCGGTTCCAGTAGGCGAGCATGTGTGGGGCGATCTTGGTGCGCTGCTCGGCGTTGAGCGCATCGGGCGAAGGCAGCGTGTCGGCCGGCGCCACATCAGGCATGCGCGGTCGCTCGTGCGTGATGCCCTCCTGCGGCACCTGGAATGAGAAGGTGGCAGTGAAGATGGTCTCGCCGTGCTGGGCGACGTTGACCTGGCGGGTGGTGAAGCTCTTGCCGTCCCGCAGATGCGCCACGTCAAAGATCAGCGGCTCTTTCGGGTCCCCTGGCCGCATGAAATAGGCGTGCAGCGAATGGCAGGGCCGGTCAGGTGCCACGGTGAGCCCGGCCGCGCGCAGGGCCTGGGCGATCACCTGCCCACCGTAGATCCGCGCCCAGGTGGTGTTGATGGAGCCACCTTCGAAGGTCGTGATCGGGTAGGCGGGCCGTCCGGGGTTGTGAGGATCGCGCCGCGCGGGCTCATCGGAGACGGGCTTGAGGTCCAGGATCGCCAGCAACTGTCGCAGGCTCTCCACATTGCGCTCCGGCGCGTAGGGTGGGATGTCGTCAGCGGAGAAGTTGTGCACGCTGGCAACCAGCTTTTCCTTCATGGGGCTCTCCCTGCGGCGCAACGATCGGGCAGCCGCTCTCATCGGGCGGATGGGCTGAGGTCGCCCTCGCCCACCGCCAAGCGGTAACACCGGAGACAAGGCGCGACAAACGCGATGCATCCTCGCGAGATCACGACGGATATTCTCATCTGCGGCGCCGGGCTTGCCGGAGCGGCGGTGGCGCTGGCGCTCGCGCACCGTTTGCCGGGCCATGTGCGCATCGCGGTGGTGGACCGGATGCCGCTGGCCCAGATTGCAGAACGGGCCGACCTGCGGGCGACCGCGCTCAGCCTCGGCTCGGTGCACATGCTGGATCATCTTGGACTGTGGCGCGGCCCCACCGCGTCGATGGCCGACCATGCAGCGCCGATGCGGCGGATCGAATTGACCGACAGCGCGAAAAGCGACCGCGTCCGTCCGACCCTGCTTGGCTGGGACAATGTGGTCGACGACGGCATCGACGGTGGCAGTGACGATGCCGGTGATGGTGCTAATGGCTCGCCGACCCGTGCGGCGGCCCACGTCGTGCAAAATACCTACATCCTCCAGGCACTTGCTGGCGGCCTGCGCAACGTGGTCGACGTGGATGATGCCACCGGCAGTGCCGGGCAGGCTGCGCGGCTGGAGGTTCTCGCGCCCGGCCGAATCAAGGCGGCCCGGTTTTCCGGCGCGCGTGCCGAGGTGACCGTGGACCACGGCGCTGCCGGCACTTCGACCGTGCAGGCACAACTCGTCATTGCCGCGGATGGCCGCCAGTCAGCTGTGCGCGAACTGGCCCGCATCCCCGTGGTGCGCAAGGATTACGACCAGGCCGGGATCGTCGCGACGCTCGATCTGGCCCGCGACCACGGCAACGTTGCCACCCAGCACTTTACCGGCTCGGGACCGTTCGTTCTGCTGCCGCTGCCGGGGCGTCAGGCGTCCATCGTGTGGACGCAGACGACGGCGGAGACCAAGCGCGCGATGGCCCTGGATGGGCCGGGTTTTGAAGAGGCGCTGAATGCCATGGTGACCGGCCGGCTCGGGCCGGTGCGCCTCGCCTCAGAACGCCAGAGCTGGCCATTGAAACTGGAGCTGGCGCGCCGCCTGACCGGGCCGCGGCTGGCGCTCATGGCGGAGACCGCGCGCGTTGTGCACCCAATTGCTGGCCAGGGTCTGAACCTGGCGATGCGCGATGCCGCCGCGCTCGCCGATGTGTTGGGCGACGCGGCCGCGGCTGGCCAGGATCTTGGCAGTGCGGTGGTTCTGGAGGCCTATGCCCGTTGGCGTCAGTTCGATGCGACGCTGTCAGCGCGCGCCTTTGATGCTGTCAACGCCATCTTCCGCATCGACGCCGGCCCGGTGCGCATGGTGCGTCAGGCCGGTATGGGTCTGCTCAACCGGTTTGACGGGGCGAAACGGCTGCTGGCCCGTGAGGCCGCCGGCGTGATCGGCGAGCGGGCCAGTCTGATGCAGCCGCCCCAGCACCGCCACGCTGATCGCTGAGGCGGCGGGGGGGTCCCGTGGGCCTTGGTGCGAAAGCATGACGCCGGGGCTTCGGCTCGCGGCTCCGGCCGGTGGCTTCGGTTCGTGGCGAGGCGCGCGCGCCCGCTCCTCTTGTGGCTAACCGTTTGCGGCGCGAACGCGGTCAAGGGGAGACTTTGCCCGGTCGGCGTCGGTCTGCGCGGGGTCGATGTCGCCATCGCTGTGGTTGTCGACACCGGGGTCATCCGGCGCATGCGCACGCTCGGCCA
>CAZGNQ010000106.1:7585-10742 GCA_964527285.1 uncultured Hyphomicrobiales bacterium
CCATCGCTGTGGTTGTCGACACCGGGGTCATCCGGCGCATGCGCACGCTCGGCCAATGCGCGAACCTTTTCCTCCGCCGAAGCGCCGGCAGACGCTTGCTCGCCCGCGGGCGTGCCCGCCCCGGCTTTGCGTGCGTCCCCGGCCGTTGCGCCAACCGCCGGCACTGAAGCTGCACTTTTGGAAGCACCGGCAGCGCGCCGTTTTGCGCCAGCCTCGTTCACGTCAGGCGTTGCGGAGCCCGTCGATGCGGTGATCCCGTGTTCGGCTGTGGTCGCCTCAGTGCTGGGGCTCAACTTTTTTTTTGAGTCGGCAGTAACGGCCTCGGGGCCAGTGGCGCTGGTCAGCTCCTGTGATGCTCCGCTTTCGGCCGGTGTTTGATCGCCTTCTCCTACTCCTGCTCCCGGGCCATCGCTACCCTCGGAGGCGGCTGTTGCCGCGCTGGTCCCGGTCGGGCGCTCCTGGCCGTTGGGCGCGCCGTTGGCTTTGGCCGCCGGTTCGCGCGTCGCGTCCTTCTCGCGCGCGCTGCCGCCCCCGAACGTACTCGCCTGATCAGCTTTTTCGGAAGCCGTTTCGCCAGCCTTGGGAGAGGTCTTCACCTCCGCCTGGTCCGCCGCGTTTGCGTCGACCGGCGTACGCGGTGTGGAACCCGTCACCGGCTGTCCGGTTTTGCCTTCAGCGTCACTGGCAACCGGCTCGGATGGGGCCTTCGCGTCGGAAGCGGCGGCGGCGCTGCTGGCCTTGCCGCTCTTTGTGTTCTTGGCCCCGGCGCCGTTGCGCCGTTTGCCCGACGTGGAAGCGGCCGAAGCCGTTGATTTGGCAGCGGCGGTTTTCGCTCCGGACTTGGTGGACGATGCGGCGGACGATGTGCCCGACGACTTGGTCTGCGCGGCGCCGCTTTTCCGGCTCTGCGTCGCGTTGCCCGTCGTGGTGCCGTTGTCATCATCGTCGGTCTGGGCATCCACGATGAGCGCTGCGTCTGCAACATCCACGATCACAGGGTCGCTCGCGCCAGAAGGTGCCAGCGCGTCATTGTCCTGCGCCAGCGCCGTGAGGTCCGGCAGGCCGAGTGCACCGGCGATCGCGGCCTTGTCCGAAGCGACCTGCGCCACCGGCACGCGCCATTCAAACGCATCAATTCGGCCCGTTACGGGAGACACCGGCGCCCAGTCCTGTGCCACGTGGCCATCCGCGGTCCATGCCGGGTCGCGCGGCGCCGTCACGGCGCGGGCCAGCCATTCACGCACTTTGCCGCGATCGCCTTTTTCTCCACCCTCGATCTGGGCCATCAGGGCGCAAACGCGCTGGGTGACGCGCTTGTCCAGAAGCGGTGCAAGCGCATGGCGGGCGGCGGCCCAGTCACGGGCATCAATGGCCGCCTTTGTCACAGCGATGGGGGATTCCGCGTCGTGGGGCTTGAGGGCCGCCAGTTCCTTGATGCGGGCCAGCCGGTCGCGCGGGCTGTCGCCCGGGCGTGCATAGGCGTACGTCTGCGCCAGATCCGGATGGGGTGACTTCTTCCAGGTGCGCGTAATGGTCTGCGCGGCCTTCCGCGTCTGGCCCTTTGCCGCGAGAATGCGCGCCGCAATGTTCGCCGCGGGCACAAGGTCCGGCGCCAGTTTATGCGCCTCGGTGGCCTTCACCAGGGCCAGATCCATGGCGTTTTCTTCCAGCGCCTGGGCCTGGCCTGCGAGCAGAACAGCCCGTCGCCGCTCAGCCACCTTCTTGTCGACGTGGCCGTACTTCTTGGCGTGCGCCAACGTCACCAGCGCACCATCCCAGTCAGCATCCTTGCACTGGAGTTCGAACAGCGCGTTCACAGGCCAGTCGATGCGCGGATTGATCTTCATGGCCCGCTCGGCGAACTCGCGTGCCGCCTGGGGCGCATTGTCCTGCTTCGCCTCCAGAAACAGCCCACGCAGGCCCAGCATCTCGGTGTCGGGCGAGCCAAGCATCGCCTCAAAGATGCGATGCGCCGTCACGCGATCACCGGCCAGTTGGGCGGCTTGCGCGCGCAGCAGATCGGTCAGCGGCTCATGCGGCAATGCGCGGCGCGCCTGTGACGCAAAACGCGTCGCGAGTTCGCGATCCCCGGCGCCAACGGCAATGATGCCCGTCGACAAAGCGTCCAACCCTTTGGCCTGCTTGCGCCGACGCAGCAGGTTCATCACGCGGCCCGGGCTTGAAAGCAGCGATGCCACTGCCGACCAGGTGAGTATGGTGAGCGCAATGAGAATGCACAGCGCGATCACGGCATGGAAGACGGAGAACACGACCTCCATGCCCTGCCAGTTGATGACGATTTCACCGGGGCGGTCCGCCAGCCACGCCAGGCCCCACGCGATCAGGGCAATGGCAACGAAAAACAGAATGATGCGCAGCATACGGGCGTACTCAGGGTTCGCGGGCGTTGGCGGTGACGGGCCTTGGCCCACGGTTTGACGTTTCAACGTTAGCGACGGGTAAACACCCCTCGCGCGCCCGAGACAAGTTGGGTCCCGAGAATCAGCGCACCAATGAGGGCGCAAGCGATGATTGCCCCCTGAAAGAGGTCAAGGTGATAGTAATGGCCGTCCCAGGCCACAATGACATCTGCCGGGGCGTCGGGATACCAGTCGATACTGAACCCGAGCCACCAGCCAATGCCGGCAATCACAGCAAACAGGGCCAATACGCGGAACATGATGCAGCCTTTTCTGTTTGTCTCGCCCGGCTGAGGTCAGCCATGCATGCCACTTGCTTGCGCCGTGCCGACCCCGGCCGGCCTCGTGTTCCGGTTCTGCCGTTTGGTCGCGCGATTGGCAGCGGATGGGGACCAAACGTCAGATGCGCGACACTCGTGTTCCGGTTCTGACATTTGCCGCCCCCTGGGCATCACGCGGTTGAGCAAATGTCAGAACCATCAGGAACACGAGCAACATATTGTTTCTCGTGTCGCTTTTGCGTCTGACGTTCGGTTGAGAGGTTGGCAGCACATGGGGACCGAACGTCAGACGCGCGACACTCGTGTTCCGGTTCTGGCATTTGCCGTCCCTCGGCAACACACGCGTGAGCAAATGTCAGAACCAGCAGGAACACGAGCAACATATTGTTTCTCGTGTCGCATTTGCGTCTGACGTTCGGTTGAGAGGTTGGCAGCACATGGGGACCGAACGTCAGA
>CAZGNQ010000107.1:0-10731 GCA_964527285.1 uncultured Hyphomicrobiales bacterium
CCATGACGTTCGTGGGCTCGGCGGTGAATGCGGTGCGCAAGGCCTGCGGCGCGGACGATCTGTCCGTGGCTGACTTCACCAGTTCTGTGCGCGAGAAAGCAGCGACCCTCAACGTGACGCCGGACATGCTGAAGCGCCCGCTTAATGTCGGCTTTTCAGGCGGCGAAAAGAAGCGGATGGAAATTCTGCAGATGGCCATGCTCGAGCCGACGTGCTGCGTGCTCGACGAAACCGACTCCGGCCTGGATATCGACGCCGTCCGCATCGTGTCTGAGGGTGTCAACGCGTTGCGCAGCCCCGAGCGAGCGATGCTGGTCATCACCCACTACCAGCGCCTGCTGGACTACATCGTACCCGACAAGGTGCACGTGCTGTCGCGCGGCCGTATCGTGGAGACGGGCGACAAGTCGCTTGCTCTTGCGTTGGAGAAGTCCGGCTATGCGTCTTACACCGCCGAAGAAGCCGCGTGACGGAGGAAAACATGTCCGTCGAAGTGCTTAAAACCGCAGCCGAGCGCCAGCTCGCAGACCAATTCGAAGCAGCCAAAACGCAACTTCCCGGCGTGGCAGTGATTGCCGATGCACGTCAGGCCGCTTTCGATCACTTCAGCGCAGTCGGGCTGCCGCATCGCCGCGTTGAGGAGTATAAGTTCTCCGATGTCCGCGCCCGGATGAGTGAAGCATTCGCGCCTGCACAGCCGCCAGCTTCTTCGGCGTCTGACGCAGCGGCTGTCGACGCCGCCATTGCATCCGCGCTCGGGCCGATCGCGACAATGGAAGCCACCCGGATTGTGTTGATCGACGGTGTCTACGCGGCAGAGTTGAGTGCGCCGGGAAGCGACACGCTCATCGTCAAGCCGCTGAGCGAAGCGCTGGCGGACGACTGCTTTGCCCAGGCCCACGCCACGTTGGACGCGCGCGCCGATGCCGACCCGACCGTCGCGCTCAACACAGCCTTCATGCGCGACGGTGCGGCGCTGGTCGTCCTGGCCGCCCAATCCGTGCCAGTTCACATCGTCAACGTCGAGACGGCAGCGTCGGAGGTTTCCGTCACCACCCGCCATGTGGTCGCCGTCCAACCGGGTGCGCATGTGACCCTGATCGAGAGCCACGTGAGCCTCGGCACCGCTGCGACGCAGCAGAACGCCACGACGCACATTGGCGTTGGAGACGGCGCACGGGTCGAACACGTCAAGATCCTGACCGGGCATGCCACGGCCGCACATAAGACCACACATCTGGGGAATTGGGTGGTGCATCTGGCGGGCGAGGCCGATTACAGGGGCTTCCAGATGACGGCCGGCGGCGCTTTCACCCGCAACCAGGTGTTTCTGCGTTTTGACGGTCCCCACGCCAGCGCCCATATCAATGGCGCGTTTCTGCTGGCTGACACGCAGCATTGTGACAGCACGCTCTACGTCGATCATGCGGTGCCGAATTGTCAGAGCCGCGAGTTCTTCAAGGGTGTGCTGGCGGACAATGCGCGTGGCGTCTTCCAGGGCAAGGTTATGGTTCACCAGACCGCCCAGAAGACGGATGGCCAGCAGATGAGCCAAGCCTTGTTGCTTTCGCCGAACGCCGAGTTTGACGCAAAGCCGGAGTTGGAAATCTTCGCTGACGACGTGGCTTGCGGACACGGCGCGACCACAGGTGAAATCGACGAAGATCAGCTCTTTTATCTCCGCGCGCGGGGGATACCGGATCACGAGGCCCGGCGGCTTCTGGTTCAAGCGTTCGTGTCGGAAGTCTTTGACGGCGTTGCAGACGAGACGATCGCTGCGGGCCTCAACGAAATTGCCGAGCGCTGGATGGCGAAGACGCTGTCACGGGAAATGCTGGAGCGGACGGCGGCATAAAGAATGTGGTTTAAACGCGGGCGGTGACGGTTTGATCCCGTTCACAGGCCACACCGTCGGCCACGCACGCACCAGAGGAGTTGAATGGAGCAGATGGAAAATCCGGCAAAAAATCCAACGACCGGCGCGACACAGGACGTCGCTGAGCGCCCGGCGGCGGAGGCCGGCGGCTCCGGCTTCAATGTGGAGCGGATCAGGGCCGATTTCCCAATCCTGTTCCGTCAGGTCTACGACAAGCCGCTGGTTTATCTGGACAATGGTGCATCCGCCCAGAAGCCGCTGCCCGTTCTTGAGGCGATGGAAAATGTCCAGCGCCTCGATTACGCGAACGTGCACCGAGGCCTGCACTACCTCAGCAATTCCGCGACGGCAAAGTATGAGCAGGCCCGCGAGACCGTGGCCCGCTTCCTGAATGCGCCATCAAGTGATGAGATCATCTTCACCAAGAGCGCGACAGAGGCCATCAACCTCGTGGCGCATGCCTTCGGCGGCAGCACGATTGAGCAGGGCGACGAGATCGTCCTTTCAATCATGGAGCACCACTCGAACATCGTGCCATGGCATTTCTTGCGCGAGCGTCGCGGTGCTGTGCTCAAATGGGCGCCGATCGACGACTCCGGGGCGCTGCTTCTGGATGAGTTCGAGGCGCTGCTGAGCCCGCGGACCAAGATGATTGCCGTCACCCATATGTCCAACGTGCTGGGCACGGTGGTGCCGATCAAGCGGATCTGCGAGATCGCGCGCGGCCGCGGCATTCCCGTGCTGGTCGACGGCAGCCAGGGCGCGGTTCATCTGCCGGTGGACGTCCAGGACATCGGTTGTGATTTCTACGTCTTCACAGGCCACAAACTGTACGGCCCTTCGGGGATCGGTGCATTGTATGCCAAACGTGAACGTCTGGAGGCCATGCCGCCCTTCCAAGGTGGCGGCGAGATGATCGCCAGCGTGTCGACGGAGGGCGTGACGTACGCCGAGATGCACCACAGGTTTGAAGCTGGAACGCCGCCCATCGTGCCCGCGATCGGGCTGGGTGCTGCGATCGATTACGTTGAACAGGCTGGTCCTGAAGCGATCCGCGCGCACGAAGAGGATCTGCGGTGCTATGCGCACGAGCAGCTCAGCACCCTCGATTATGTCACCATTCATGGCACCACGCCGGACAAGGGGGCGATTGTGTCGTTCACCATGGATGGATTGCATGCGCACGATATCAGCACGATCATTGACCGGTCGGGAATCGCTGTGCGGGCGGGCCACCATTGCTGTCAGCCGCTCATGGACCGGCTAAACGTGACAGCGACCTGCCGGGCTTCGTTCGCAATGTACAACACCCGCGACGAGGTGGATGCGTTGGCGGCGTCGTTGCGCAAGGCCCACGACTTCTTCAGTTGATCCGGCGCCGAGGTGCTTGGCTCAAGTGTCATCACCGCCAGCGGCATCGCCAAAGGTGAACTGCTTCCCGGCCGGTGAGCGCTGAACTTTGGATCACTCCATACGGGGGTGTGCCCTAAGGCTGCGACGTTCCGCCACTTTGGCCATGGGTCTTGGCGCAGCATGGTGGCCGGCGGGCGGCCGTGTGATATGGCTGGCCGACGGGCGCGGCGCTTCGGTACGCGGGCCAGCGTTCGCGTCTGAGGCAAAAGGCGGCCAACCGCCGGGAACACATCATGTCTGATATGTCCGATCGGGTCCCTGCAGTGGACGATGGTTCACAGCCGACAGACCGGGAAGAGACCGGGGCTGCCGGCGCTGGATCGGCTGCCGACTCTGCCCACCCCGGTCAGCCACCTGCAGAATCGTCCGCGCTCACGCAGGATGAACTGCAGCAACTCACGACGGATATCGTCGGGGCCCTGTCAAACGTGTACGATCCGGAAATCCCGGTTGATATCTACAATCTTGGGCTCATCTATCGCGTGGACGTCGATGACGACCGCAACGTCGATGTTGAAATGACGTTGACGACGCCCATGTGCCCGGTTGCCGGGGAGATGCCCGGCTGGGTGGAAAACGCGATCAACGCGCTGCCCGGCGTGCAGACAACGCGCGTCAGCTTGACGTTCGACCCGCCATGGCATCCTGGCATGGTGACCCAGGAGGGCCGGGACATCTTTGAAACCGTCATGGGCTATTCGCTACCCGGCGGTTGAGTGACCGCCCCCGTTTGGCCGGTCGGCTCGACGATGTGAATATGGTCCCATTGCCCGGATACGCGTCAAAACAAGAGGACTGCAGACCAATGTCCCACAGTGCGATGTCCGCTTCCAATCAGACGTCCCCACGGCCGCGACCGAAAGTCATGACATTGACGCCCGAGGCGGCGGCGCAAGTCAAACGGATCATGGCCAAGGCGGGAGCCGATGAGGCCATTATCGGTGTCCGTATCGGCGTCGAAAAGGGTGGGTGCGCCGGCATGGAATACACTATGGAATACGCGCACGAAATCCAGGCCCACGATGAAGTGGTTGAAGACCAGGGCGTGAAAATCCTGATCGATCCCAAAGCCATTTTGTTCCTGCTTGGAACCCAGATGCACTATAAGACTGATGTGTTGGAATCGGGATTTGAGTTCCGCAACCCAAATCAGGTCAGCGCGTGTGGCTGTGGCATTTCGGTTGAAATCACGCCGGCCAACGCAACGTTGCTTGAGCAATACCGCTCCGCGTAATTTTTGAAATGATGCTCCCTGAAAGCGCTTGAGCACCCTTCTCAATAGCTTTCGAAGTCAATTTACGCCCACTTTTTCATCGTCCGATAATGCGTAACCAGACCCCCGGATTGTACGGATCGGGTTGAATTCCTTGCCGCGGATCAACGCTTTTCTCAGTCGACCGATGTGAACGTCCACTGTCCGCTCATCGACATAAACGTCACGCCCCCACACACCGGCAAGAAGGTGCGGGCGGGTGAACACACGGCCTGGTGACTCGAGAAAAAACTCAAGCAGCCTGAATTCAGTTGGACCGAGGCGGACCTCGCGGCCGTTTCGTGTGACACGATGCTCATCTCGATTGAGCATGATGTCGCCCACCTGCAACGTGTTTGCGACACGTTTAGGGGCACTCCGCCGCAGAATGGCGCGAATACGTGCAATCAGTTCCGGCATCGAAAACGGTTTCGACAGGTAATCGTCGGCACCCGTTTCAAATCCGCGTATTCGATCTGTCTCTTCACCTTTTGCCGTGAGCAGGATGATCGGCGTGTTCCGGATTTCGCGACTGGCGCGCACGCGGCGGCACAACTCGATGCCAGAGATCCCGGGCAGCATCCAATCGAGCACAATGAGGTCGGGATGCAGTTCATTCACCGCCAATTCGGCCTCGTCGCCACGCTCCACAAGATCGACCTTGAAGCCCTCGGCTTCGAGGTTGTAGCGGAGAAGCACGGCGAGCGCTTCCTCATCTTCGACCACCAGGATGTGCGCACTCATGGCGTTTTTCCTCTGATCCGGCCTTTGATTGTCTTACAGCGCAGCCAACTGGAGGCCGCTCATCGAAGCCACAGCACACTGTCGTTGACGACCCGCAGCGTCACTGCCCTGCAACCGTTGTGCCCAACGCGGTCAATGCAATCAGAAACGATCGGCCTAAGCGGCATCTGCCAACCGCCTTCGTTGGAAACGCACTGCGCTTGCTTGCCCGCCCAAGGGGGTGGCGCCCGCTCATGGCGTCCAGGCATCCAACGGATCAAGAACGAGTTCGTTGTCGACCAACGAGTTCTGTTTGGGTCGCTCTCCGTGCATTGGCTCGCCCCGAACGAGGAAATGCACAGTCTCGGCAATGTTCGTCGTGTGATCGCCCACCCGCTCCAGGTTTTTTGCCCCGAACATCAAGTGCGTGTAGAGCACGACGCGATCAGCATTCTCCACCATTAGCGAGATCAATTCAGCGAACACGGAATTATAGGTTGCGTCCAACAGTTCATCATCGACCCACACGCCGTGCGCCACGGCTGCGTTGCGATCGGCATAGGCATCCATGACATTGTGCAGTTGAGCAAGCGCTGCCCCAGTCATGTTTCGCAGCCCCGCAACAATGCTGGGGTCTATCTCTTCGCCGGCTATGGCATGGGCACGTTTCGCGATATTTTTTGAAAGGTCGCCGACGCGCTCCAATTCATTCGAAATTTTCAACGCGGACAAAAGCCGCCGCAGATCGATCGCCATCGGCTGGCGACGGGCAATCATCGCGATCACCCGCTCCTCAACTTCCTTCTCAATATCATCAATCAGCCGATCACGCCGGATTACATCGAGCGCGAGTTCCCGATCGCTGAGAACGAGCGCGTCGAATGAATCGCCCAAAAGCTGCTCAGCCAAACCGCCCATGCGCAAGATCTGGCGATCCAGCACCGCCAGCTCATCACTGAATGACCGGACGATATGTTTGCGTTCGTTGTTCAACGTCTTCCCAGACTGATGGTTTTATGCGGACGTCAGCCGCAGAACCAATCCATCCCCGCGTGATTGTTCAACGCTGGAACCGCGCTCCCTAACCACCACAGTCTGCCGGTACGCCGGCGTGATGAACCACAGGGAATTTGAGCACGCCTGCAACGGTACAGCGAACGACAACACAACCAATGCTGAGCTGCCAGGGCGCCATCTACCAATCGTATTTAGCGCGCAGGTGGCGCTCGTACGCTAGACCAATGGCACTTAACAGCATGTCCCAGACGACGTTGCGTGACACCGATCCGCCCGACTTATCCATTTCGGGGAGACCACCGGGCGGGCTCGCAAAGTAAATCCGACATTCAGCAACTTGAGTGGTGCCGATCCCGAAACCCCGATTAATCGGCCCGAGCCAGACCCGGGCCGATTAACTGCCGTTGTTTCACGTGCTCCCATAATCAGCGATACACCGGCCAGCGAGAGCGGATGACAGAACAGAAGGATCAGCCGACGCGGCCCGTGATGTAATCCTGCGTCCGCTCGTCTTTCGGGTTGGTGAAAATCTGGTTGGTGTCGCCTTCCTCAACCAGGTAGCCGAGATGGAAGAAGGCCGTGCGCTGTGAAACCCGCGCAGCCTGCTGCATCGAGTGCGTCACGATCACGATTGTGAAGTTTTCGCGTAGCTCATCAATCAGCTCTTCAACCTTTGCCGTGGCAATCGGGTCCAGCGCCGAACAGGGCTCGTCCATCAGGATCACGTCGGGGCTGACAGCGATCGCGCGGGCAATACACAAACGCTGCTGCTGGCCACCGGAAAGACCAGTGCCCGGCTCGCTCAAACGGTCCTTCACCTCTTTCCACAACCCGGCTTTCTGCAGGCTCGTCGCGACGATCTCATCCATGTCGGCCTTGTTACGGGCAAGACCGTGGATGCGTGGACCGTAGGCAATGTTGTCGTAGATTGATTTCGGGAAGGGGTTCGGCTTCTGAAACACCATCCCGACCTTAGCGCGCAGCTGCACCGGATCGACTTGAGGATCGTAGATGTCCTCATCGTCAATCTTGATCGTGCCTTCAACGCGGCAAACGTCGATCGTGTCGTTCATCCGGTTAATGCAGCGCAAGAACGTGGATTTACCACAACCAGACGGGCCGATGAATGATGTCACTGAACGCGGATAGATATCGATATCCACGTCGATGATGGCCTGCTTTTCCCCGTAATAAACCTGAACACCGCGTGACGATACCTTCGGGGCGGCATTGGTCTGATCGGCTGCAGGCGCTGCCGTTTCTGTCTGTGTCATACCGTGCATCGTGCTCACTTCCTTACCAGCGGCGCTCAAACCTGCGTCGCAGGATGATTGCGAGGATGTTCATGGTCATCAAGAACCCGAGCAGCACGATAATGCCGCCCCAGGCGCGCTCATAGAAGGCAGGGTCCGCACGCTTGGCCCACTCAAAGATTTGCGCCGGCATCGCCGAGTTGGGCGAAAAGAAGCCAGCAGCAATACCATCAGGAAAGTTTGATGCGATGAAACCAACCATTCCGATCAACAGGAGCGGTGCCGTTTCACCCAAGGCCTGGGCCAAGCCAATGATCGTACCGGTTAGGATACCCGGCATTGCGAGCGGGAGGACGTGGTGGAAAATCGACTGCATCTTCGATGCGCCAACACCAAGCGCCGCATCGCGGATGCTCGGCGGCACAGCCTTCAAAGACGCGCGCGTTGAGATGATGATCGTCGGAAGCGTCATCAACGTCAAAACCAGGCCGCCAACGATCGGTGCGGATTGTGGGAGGTGCGCAAACTGAATGAAAGCTGCCAGCCCGAGAATACCGAAAACGATCGACGGTACGGCGGCGAGGTTTGAAATGTTCACCTCGATCAAATCTGTGAACCAGTTTTGCGGCGCAAACTCTTCAAGATAAATGGACGCTGCCACACCGATCGGGAGGGACAGGAACAATACCACCAGCATCATGAAGAACGACCCGATCATGGAGGCGCCAATGCCAGCCTGCTCAGGGCGCGCGTCGGAGGCGTCCGTGCCGAGGATGAAGTCCCAGTTGAATTTTTTCTCAACCACGCCGGCCTGGGCAAGCTGGTCCGTGATGTCCAGATGCGCAGCGTCGAGGTTCTTGTCCTGTGCCAGCGCTTCCCGCGCAACTCGGCCCTTAAGGTATCCGTCGACCCGAGACGACGCCAGCAGTTCGAACGAAACCGTCGTGCCAATCGCATCGGGGTTCGCAAGTGCGTAATCCCGGACTGTCGATGCAGCGCCAGACGAAAACAGCTTGCGCAGATCGCGCTCTGACATGTCCGTCGAAACGTTGGCCTTTTGCAACGTTTCCGCGAACGCTTTGTCTATGATCTTGCGATACTGGGACGTCTTCACGATCGACTTTTCAGCCGCATCGATTTCCGACTTCACCAATGGGATATCGACCCTGATCGACGTCTGGTTAAACGCGCTCAATCCATTCCCGAGAATGGATACCAGGAGCGTCACCAGAAAACCCAGACCGATCAGGATTGCGATAATCCCATAAATCTGAAACCGGGTCTCGGCCGCGTTCCGACGCTTCGTCAGGTCATCGAGGCGCAGGAGAGAGCCATTCTTGGAGGTCAGCGCATCTTGCGTTGAATCGAGAGGTTTTGCTGTGTCCGTCATCAGTCGTACTGCTCCCGATATCTGCGCACAATGTAGAGAGCGATCACGTTCAGACCGAGGGTGATCACGAAGAGTGCCATACCCAAGGCGAAAGCAACCAATGCTTCAGGCGATGCGAAGTCCTGGTCGCCGGTCAACTGGCTCACGATCTTCGCTGTCACGGTTGTCATGGCTTCGAAGGGGTTGAGGCTTAACCGTGCCGCCGCACCCGCCCCAAGCACCACAATCATCGTTTCGCCAATGGCGCGCGATGCCGCCAACAGAATAGCGCCCACAATGCCGGGGAGCGCCGCTGGCAGAATAACCTGCTTGACCGTTTCAGAATGCGTTGCGCCGAGCCCGAGCGAACCGTCCCGCATGGCCTGTGGCACTGCGTTGATGATGTCGTCCGACAGAGAGCTGACAAACGGGATCAACATGATGCCCATAACCACGCCAGCGGTGATCACCGCGCGAGAGCCCTGCATCCAGTCGACGCCGAGCGCACCTTCATTACCGAAGACCTCGACCAAGAGAGGCCCGACGGTCAGCAACGCGAAAAGGCCATAAACGATCGTCGGGATGCCTGCGAGGATCTCCAGGAGCGGCTTGGCGAACGCCCGGACGCGCGGCCCAGCATATTCTGACAGGTAGATCGCAGCGAACAGGCCAATAGGCACAGCCACCGCCAGCGCGATGATAGAGATATAGAGCGTGCCCCAGATCAGCGGAACAATTCCAAGCTCTGAACCGCCACCGAAGCTCGGGGCCCACGTCAAGCCGAAGAAGAACCCGGCGATCGGATAGAGGCCAAAGAATTCGACCGTTGTGAAGACGAGGGACAGGACAATTCCGACCGTGGTGAGGATCGCGATCGACGCAGCCAAGATGAGCAGGTAGCGCACAACGGTTTCAACGACGTTCCGCGCGCGAAACTTCGCCGTCGTCCGCATCAACGCCCAGATCAATCCAGCCAAAGCGGCGGCGAAGACGGCGATCATCCGGAAGAAGTTACTGCTGGCGGTCTGGCCGCGATAGACTTGCGCGGCCCGAAGCGTCTCAGCCGTCACATTCGAGCCGAGAGCAACGCCAACCGCACCGAGGCGCGACCGCACGTCTGTCAGTTCGGTCCGGATCGAGTCAGCCATCTCAGCCGACATGGCCCCTTCGCTCACCGCGAGGTCTAGCCCGTCCGCCACGCGGCGCACATCACTCATCACGAGGTCGAGTGAGCTGCGCTCAATCGTGCGCTCCGACAGCAGGGACGAAACGTGGTTATTGATCAGTATCGGCTGAACAATCAGCCAGCCAACCAACACAATAATAGCGGGGATCAGCGTGGCAACAAAGGCGTGCCATCCGTAGTAGCCCGGCAGAGAATGCAGCGCACCCTTATCGCCACCGGTTGAACTCAGCGCTTTCGCCCGACCGACGAAAAAACCAATCGTCGCAAGGACAAGCAAACCAATGAGGATAAAGGAGAGTGGCATGGGATATCCGTTTCACAACGCAAAAAAGGAGGGAGTGGCAAAAGCCGCCCCCTCCGAACGATGATGAATTACATCGTCTTGCCGGCAGCCACAGCTTCCTGCGTCTTGGAAAGCTCCGGGTCAGAGACGAGGCCGTAGTTGGCGAGCGGGCCAGGCGGGCCAGCGATCTCGTCAGACACGAAGAAGGAAGCGTACTCCTGGAGGCCCGGGATCACGCCGATGTGCGCCTTCTTCACGTAGAAGAACAGCGGGCGGGACACCGGGTACTCGCCGGAGGCGATGGTCTCGGTCGAGGGCGCAACACCCGACATGGTGGCGACCTTCAGCTTGTCGGTGTT
>CAZGNQ010000108.1:0-10709 GCA_964527285.1 uncultured Hyphomicrobiales bacterium
ACGGCTTGTAGCGAGCCTCGGCCTGTTTCAGTATGATCAAAGGGGGGCGGATGTGTCTGGTTTCCTGAATTCCGCGCTCCCGCGCGAAACCAATTTGAGGTTTTGTCACCATGCTTTTGCCGTGGCCTTGCTGTCCTCCGCCGCCCTCTTGACCAGCCCAGCCCTGGCGGCCGTGCCGTCCGACATCGCGCCCGATCCGTCAGTTGCCGCACAGCCCACTGAGCCCGCCGCGTCGGACGCCAATGGCACTGCGGAAGATGGCAACGTCGCCATGATCGCGCCCGATGATTTCGTTGGCGAAAACTCCGAAGTGATCGTTGAGGTCTTTTTGCGCCGCAAGCATCGCCTGTCGGATGGCATCATTGCCTTCGTCCGCGGTGAGGACATGCTCGTGCCGCTCCAGGAGGTCATGCTTCTTCTGGAATTCGCGGTGGAGGAAACGTCCACCGGCGCCAGTGGCTGGTTTCTTGCGCAGGATCGTCGCTTCAAGCTTGATCTGCCCAGCCGCACCGTTGTGTCAGAGGGCAAAAGTTACAAGCTCGCCGCCAATGATGCCGAAATCATTGATGATATGCTGCACGTCTCCGCGCGCAGCCTGTCGGAATGGATGCCGCTGAATTTCCGCGCCAACCTGCGTGCCCTCACGCTGCACATTTCCCCGCGCGAGCAGATCGCGGTCGAAAAGCGCAAGGCCCGCAAGAAGAAGAAATTCGGCGCCATCTACCAGTACCGGTCCGTCCTGCCACGCCATTACACCGATTATGCCTTCGCGCAGATCCCGTCGACCGAGGTGGATCTGTTCTCCGGCTATTCCGAGCGCAACGACAACGGCCTCTACGGCGGGGGAACCATCCGCGCCTTCGGTGATCTCGGCTTCATGAACGGCTCGCTGTTCATCACCGGCACCAGTGAGGACATCTCCGACGCCCGCATCAAGCTCGGCCGCGCCGATCCGGACGGTGGCCTCCTCGGCGGGCTCAACGCCACCGAGTGGGCCGTGGGTGACGTCGGCTCATCCGGCGTGCCGCTCGTCAACCGCTCCGTGTCCGGACGCGGTGTGCGCATCACCTCACGCCCGTTCTCCTACGTTGCAGAGTTTGACCGCATCACCCTGGAAGACGTCCTGCCGGTGAACTACGAGGTCGAGCTTTACCGCAACGACATCCTGATGGATGCCCAGGGCCCGAGCACTGAGGGCCGCTACCGCTTTGTGGACGTGCCCCTGCTGCGTGGCCAGAACGAGATCCGACTGGAATTTTACGGGCCTCAGGGGCAGCGCCGCACGGAGGTCAACCGCTATTTCGTCGGCGGCGGCCAGGTGCCGGTCGGTCGGCTCAATTATGACATCACCGCCCACGAGGTCGGCCGCAGCGTCTTCGGGTTTAATGACAACGACAAATACGAAAATCAGGCGTTCGGCGGCTCGGCGCGTTTCGACTACGGCTTGACGCGCAATCTGTCCGTCACCGCCGGCGTCGTGGCATCCCCGCTGGATATCGACGAGCGCAAGCAGATCCGCGCCGATGATCCCGCCACGCCGTTGGATGACGCGTTGGCCTACCGCCTGCGCACCCGGGACGACCTGCTGATCGACGATTACCGTGTCTATGGCACGCTGGGGGCGCGCACCCAGTGGAATGGCGTCTCATTCAGCTTCGACACCGCCGTTGAAGATGCTGGCGGTGTCGCGGCCGGCATCGGCGCGCAGACCAAGATCGCTGATTGGAACGTATCTTTCCGACATGAGAGCTTTTTCAACGATTACGCCGCCCCGCTGACCGTGCGCGACAGCTACGCCTTCAAGACAACCGACACGTCGGCGCGTTTCGACACCTCGTTCCGCAACGTCGTGGAAGGCGTCCACACCACTTTGGGGATCACCGGTCGCTACGCGACGTACGATAACGAGAATGCTCAGCCCGGTCACGATGATGAGGACACCTGGAACGTGGGTCTGCGCACCGGCATTTCCGCTGGCCGCTTCTCGTTGACCAACGACCTGCGCTACGGCCAGACGTTGAACAGCGACGGCGATGAGCGCGTTTTCGGTTCAGCGCAGTTGAACGTGCGCTTGCTGGACGGGCTATCGTTCCGCGCCGCTGGTTCCTATGACATGGGCGATGAGACCAGCGTCGACAGCGTGTCCGCCAGCTTGAGCGGTCAACTCTGGTATGACACCGGCTTCTCGATCGGCTTTTCCCGACAATTCGCGGCGAATGAGAAGTTCGACGACTTCGATCGCGACAACTACTACGCATCCCTCAAGCGCGATTTTGGCATCGTCGCACTGGGCCTGCTGGGCAACTATGTGCAGAGCGACGATGAGGACCTGGATGATGGCTACTCTGTCGGTCTGACGGCTTCATTCTCCACGTTCACCGACCCTGACACCATGCAGACGGTGATGACCAGCAAGCGGGTGGCCCGTCGCGGCGCAATACGGGCGCGTGCGTACCACGACCTTAACCGCAACGGTGTGCGCGACGAGGGCGAGGAGTACATACCCGATGTGCCGGTGCGTTTTGCCGGGCAGAGGACACCGCTTTATACCGCACTGCCTGGCGAGGGTGTGCCATCCGAGCCGGCAAGTGCCGGGGGTTGGGTTGATGTGGCGATCGACCGCGCGGGTATGCCGGACCCTGCCCTCAGCCCGGGCAACAAGGGCGGCGCTCTGCTGCTGCGCCCTGGCGTTGTATCGGAGATTGAGTTGCCGGTGGTGGCCACGGCGGGCCTGGAAGGCCGCGTGCAGCTGGAGGTTGGCGGGGAGTTGCGCCCGATCCCGAACGTGCTGGTCCAGGTCGTCGGCAAGGACAGCGAGGGTAAAGAAAAGGTGCTGGCGGAGACCCATACGGAATTCGATGGCCTCTACGCCATCGCGGAGGTGCCGGTTGGCCAGTATGAGGTCCGGATATCGCCCGAACAGGCCCGCGAAATCGGGATTTCAGATCCGAGCATTAAAACTGTGGCCTTGTCACACGAGACGGGTGTGCTTGACGGGGTCGATTTGAACATGTCGCGCGGTGGTGGCATGCCAGGGCTGCCGACCGGTCATTCAATCGCCGAGCGCACGGCGCCGGCCGGCGATGCCGAGACGACTGTTGAGCAGGCGACGGTGGCGTGGCCTGAGCCGGATGTTCAGGTGGAGCCGATCGTTAACCGTGGCGGTCCAGGCCCGCAGAATCTGGGGCAGTTGCAGGCGGCTCAGGCGCTGGTAGGAGGGTCGGAGCGATGAAACCGTTGGCACGCGCGATCACCACTGCCGCCGTTTTTCTGAGCGCATTCGCGTGCGGCGCCGCGCCTGCGCTGTCCGCTGCGTGCAACCATACGGGCGCCATCGGGACGCCCGGTGACCTAACGCTGAGCTTGGACAGCTCCGCAAATCAGATCAGCCTTGGCACCATTGTTCGACCGGACAGCGGGCAGGAGCTGATCACGGTCGGGGCTGATGGCTCGATCGCAATCACAGGCAACATTGGTAGCGGCACACGCAACAATACCAACGTAGGTGCTGGCACAACGGGCGAGGTGGCGTCTCCTGCGCGCGTTGTTGTTACGGGCGGTGGCGCCAGTTTCACCAATGGTCCATGTGCGTTCAAGGTGACTGTCGCAGCGCCGTCTGGTGCGCTGGTTGGGCAGGTGTCGTTCGAGGCTGACAACGGGTACACATTCTCTCAGCCAAGCGGAACGTCGGCGTCAGGTGCGTTTGTCGCCGTCCTCGACAGCATGGGCGAGTTCGCGTTTTTCGTTGGCGTCGGTGCAGCGGTAGAACCAACGGGCCAAGTGGGTGGATCCTTCACGCTCCGGGCTGATTACTGTGATCTGGGCGGCTCCGGTCCTGACGGTTGCTGAAGTATTTGTCTCCCGGCCCGCTCATTCGCACCGCTTAACGTGCGCGTGCTCCCCGCTCGTTTGATACGTTTTGCTCGTGATCAAATTTGGCGCATGCCGGCATACCGGTGGTCTGTGCGGCGGCCGGCATACTTCGTGCACCGGTGGTTGCTATTTGTTTGGCGACCTCAGCCTCGTCGGCGAGTACCGCGCCAACCACGCTTCGGTAGCTGTGTGATGCAAGCGCGGCGCGCGGATCGAGGGCAACTCGCTCGATCCGAAGGTCGTGATCGCTGTCATCGCGCCCTGGCGTGACGGCAATGGTCGGGTGTGGCAGGCCGCGTTGCGCGGGAGCGAATACACCTTATATCGCATGTGGCGCCTGCACGCACGCCTTTGGGCCCAACCGAGAGGCACAGAGACCCGCCTTCACCGATGCGCGGCCGATCCCTGGCCAGACGCTGCGCGATATCGATCAGCAAGCTCGCATCGGTCCGTTGCGCGAGGCCATCGTCGAGCTTCAGGCAACCTGGCGAGGTGCCGGATAGACGGCTCGACGCGGCTACCGGGGCTTTGGATCCTCTGGTCCACGGACTTGCGTCAAGCCGAGATGCGTCCTGAAGGACGTGCCGATTTCATCTCACGGAGTTTCGACGAGCTACGAGATGTTGCCGTCGGGATCGCGCAGATGGGCCAGCGTGCCGTACCAGGGCTGCTGATCCACCGGGCTGGTGTCGGCGACGCCTATTGCCGCAAGCGCCACGTGGGCCGAAGCGATGACGCCGACGTCGAGGTCTACGCAGCCCGGCCTGTTGCTACCGGCGGAGAAGCCGCTACCATCAACCTGCAGAGTCCAACTTCGGCTGGATGAAAGTTCGGGGGCAGGTCAGGAAAGACTACGAAACTGACGCGACAGTCTTATTTTATGGCACGGATGATATCGGGAAGGGCCCAGCATGGCATATTCACCCGTACGATGAGATCTTCATCATTCGCCAGGGGCGCGCCAGATACAAGATAGGCGACACCGTGATTGAAGCCGAAGCCGGGGGCATACTCATCGGTCCAAAAAATGTGCCACACAAGTTTGAGAACATCGGACCGGGACGCCTCGATACGGTAGACATTCACGCGAGCCCCGAGTGGATCCAAACCGATCTCTACGACCCAGAGCTTGACAACAACGGTGATTGATCAACGAAAAGGACCGGCAACGCAATGAAAGGACGTGCACAATCTGGCTGGCTCAATGCACGCAAGTCCGAAAATTGCACTCAGCACATTTCAGCGATTGTGACCACGCCAATTTAATTCTGGGCGTAGAGTGTTCCCCTCCCAGGCAAGACCAGAACTGGCAGCTCTTGAAGCTCGGGCGGTTGTCGTGCAAGAGTCACGCAATCTTCGCTGCTCAACCGTTCCCTGTAAGACCTCGCCGGAACCCGCTCCTCAAGGCCCGCAAAGCTGAACAGCGAGCCGCTCGTCTTGTCCGATCCCCGCATAGCACCCTCCCTCAACAGGTGACCGCAACGGAATCATGTTCGCGAACGAGCGGCAACGTGCGAGAAGTTCAACAGCCCGTTAGAGCGTTTTCCACAGATGCTGAATCCATGAGGGTTCCGTTTCCGGCGCATCGCTGGTTCAGAGTCCAAGCCGGCAATAACGCCAGCGGACCTGCGGCGGTCGAGCCGGATGTGGGCCCCGGCTCACCAGGGGATGCGACGGCAGACACTTCGCTTGAGGTGTAGCCGCGCGCGTTCCGCCAAGCGGGCATCGCTCGGCGCCGTCACGACCAGCTGCTATGCAGGTGATTTGTGTGTCCCGATCACAAGTGGTGCCATCGTGACAGGGTTTCCTCAGCAATCCAACCGATTCAACTGTGCAGCGATGGATCGTTGGCCCAGTGTTCAGGTTTTGATACAGGCCTCCCCTCTGAATCACGCGCTCGGGCACACGACAGAACCTTCAACAACACGACCAACTCATTGTTTCAAGTGCTACTTTCGCATCTGACGTTTGGCTTCAAGATCAATCGCTTCCAAGGACCTAACGTTAGATGCGCTAGACTAGGCTAAGTGTTGCGCATGCAACACAGTTGTCGGCGATCGCCGTGGCTATACTAGGTGCCGCCTTGCGTCGGCGGCTGTCAGGTTTGATTCAAACTTGGTGCAGCCACAAAATTGTGGACCTACGTGGGAAAAGTGGTTGAAAAGGTGGGGCGTGACGGGAGTGGTCATCCCCACTGCAAAGGTTGGGCTGCTGATCAGGCCTGGTCCCGGCCGTGTGGTTCCACACCAGCAGTGACTTGAGCCTCAGTCGGCGCAGCCAGAGTGGTGTTGAGTGATGCGTGTTTCCATCGTTATTCGTAGCTACAATGAAGCTAAACACATCGGCAAGTTGCTGCTGGGCATTGCCGAACAGACGCTTGCGGCGAGCGAAGTGATCGTGGTGGATAGCGGATCGACCGATGGGACACCAGAGATCGCACGCGCCCTCGGCGCTCGTGTGATTTCCATTGACAAGCGGGAGTTTACTTTCGGTCGCGCGCTTAACATTGGTTGCCGCGCGGCAACCGGTGATGTTCTTGTTTTCGCGAGCGCCCACGTCTACCCGACACACCGAACCTGGTTGCACAAGCTGACAGCGCCGTTTGCCGATCCTCGCGTCGTGCTCAGCTACGGCAAGCAACGCGGCAATGCGGTGAACAAATATTCTGAACATCAAATTTTCGAGCGGTGGTTCCCCAACCAATCGGCACTCCCTCAACGCAGTTATTTTTGCAACAATGCCAACTGTGCGGTTCGCCGGTCAGCGTGGGAGCAAATCCCGTACGACGAAACGCTCACCGGGCTTGAAGATTTGGCGTGGGCAAAGTTGGCCCAAGCGCGCGGCGGATGGTTGGCTTATGTTGCTGATGCTGGCATCATTCACGTTCACGATGAGAATTGGGCGAGTGTCCGAAATCGCTATCGTCGTGAGGCCATGGCGATGAAGCGTATCGACGAGCATGTACGATTTTCACGTATGGACATGGTCGGTTTGTTTTTCTCGAATACCGTTGTCGATTTGAGCCGTGCTGCCCGTGAACATTTGTTTCTCAAGGAATTCAAATCTATTGTCGCTTTTCGCTGGAACCAGTTTGCCGGCACGTTTGAAGGACATAACGGGCCGGAGGAAGTTTCGGAGGAACTCAAGCGACGGTTTTATTTTCCGAATATCGCGCCCGATCGACAAGTTGCTGGTGAGCCCGACCATCAGCTGGTAGACTATGCTGCCCTTGAGGACAAACTCGCAGAAGGACTGGCGTGCGGGGAGCACGGCAAGCCGCATCTGGCAGCGGCCACCTGAGCCCAACACGTGGGCCAACTCTCACCGACAGCGGCCATTCGCGTGGGGCCGACACTTTCAAGGTGGACCGTCAACGAATTGACAGGAAACCGAATTTTCCATGTCTCAGGTCATCTGCGCGAGCGGCAGCTGAGGGTGCCGCTCGTCTTAGCGATAGACACCGGGAGGGGGTGGTTCCTGTGCGCCCTTCGTATCGGGCTCGTGTTCGATGGCAATCCAACTCGAAGGTTGTTTTTGCCAAGGTGGTTCAAGCCAAGCTGGCTCATGCTCCAGTTATTCAGGTGAAAGCCGCCCGGTAAACCGGTTAGTGTGTCGCTTGAACCTGTCCGGATGCCAAATGAAGCAGCTTATTGAGGTCTGCTGATCCTTCAACGGTTCACTTTGAGAATAGACGACGCATGTCACAGACGCCGCGATTGGTTGCCCTAATGCCGATGCGACACACGTCGGAGCGTGTGCCTGGCAAGAATTTTCGTCCCTTTGGTGATGGACGACCGCTCTTCCATCATATGGTTGACGTTTTACAGCGTTGCGAGATGATTGATCGCATTGTCATCGATACGGACTCTCCGACCATTTCGGCGCAATGTGCAGAACTCTTTCCAACTGTTTGTCTGATCGATCGCCCTGAACATTTACGTGACGGCTCGGTACCAATGAACGATGTCCTCCTTCACGACAGCACTCAGGTTCAAGCGGAATTCTACGTGCAGACGCACTCGACCAATCCGCTGCTTCGGGCGGAGACGGTCCAGCGTGCTGTCACCACTTTTTTCGAGAATTACCCAACATTCGATTCTCTATTTACAGTTACCCGCCTGCAAACAAGGTTGTGGGATCAGCTGGCACGACCGATCAATCACAACGCGAATATACTGTTGCGAACGCAGGACTTGCCTCCGGTGTTCGAGGAGAATTCTTGTCTCTACCTGTTCCCGCGGGAAGAGCTGCACAAGCGGGGGCGACGCATCGGCGATCGACCGTACATGTTTGAGACAGATCCCCTTGAATCTCTTGACATTGACGAAGAAGTTGACTTCACGATTGCCGAGACTGTTTTTCGAACCCAATCGCCTGGATCGAACTAATAATGCGGGCCTTGATTACGTGTCATCATCTTCAGCGACACTTTGATCGGTATGATGCGGCGTTTTCGCGGCGCACGGTCACGCCTGTTTTGCCAACGATACGCGGGCAACAATTAGGTGCTGAAGATATGCTCCACCTCATTGGCGACGTTGATGCTGTTGTCGCTGGGGACGATGTTATTGATGAGGCGGTGCTCCGCCACGGCCGAGCGAACCGGCTCAAGGCAATAATCAAGTGGGGTATCGGCACCGACGCCATCGACAAGCAAGCTGCCAAAGCGCATGGAATTCCTGTATACAACACGCCGGGCGTTTTTGGCGACGAAGTTGCCGATCTCGCGATGACCTACGCACTCCTGCTCTGCCGTCCGCTGCACCAAATGCATGCCAATCTGCTGGCTGGGAAATGGGCTCCTCAAGAAGGTCGATCTTTGAAGAGCCTTAGAGCGGGTATTATTGGTTTAGGTTCAATCGGCCTGGCGATTGCAAAGAGGGCAGCAGCTTTTGGCATGCCTGTTGGTGGACACGATGTCAACTTGCCTTCGGCTGCAGTCCTTCGGGAACACGCCGTGACGGCCTGTTCCTTAGACGAGCTTTTGGGCAACGCGGATATACTTTTTCTTTCCTGTGCTCTTACGCCTCAAACATATCATCTGATGAATAAGGAAACATTCGCGAAGCTACCTGTCGGGGCTTATGTCGTGAATGTGGGCCGTGGCCCTCTCATCGATGAAATGGCATTGATCAACGCACTTCGTTCGGGGCAGATCGCAGCCGCTGGACTGGACGTATTTGAGACCGAGCCTTTACCAATTTCGTCACCACTCCGGCAGTTTCCGCGTTGTGTGTTCGGCCCGCATAATGGGTCAAATACGCTGGAAGCGGTAACCCGCGTTAATGATCTAACGCTGGAAATTTTGTGGCATGTCCTCGGCCTCGAAATGATGGAATACAGTCGATTGAATCGTGTGGCGTGAGATGAATTCGGGGAGTTGCTGTTTTCTGCCGGGGATTACTTTGAGGTACTGCTGATCTTTGGCTCACCCAGAGCTCGGGTCGGGCATTTGTTCCCGTATCATTGCCAGTCTCCGAACCAACCGTCAGATCAAAAAGTAAACGCGACAGAACATACCGCTCGTGCCCACCATGTTTTTGACAGGTATTCAAGCACGTGGTCCGGATGGACAGCAAACGGCAAACTGGAAACACTAGACTAATGTATGGATATCATAGCTGCGATTGGATCCGACGTTGGGACAAACAAATGATCAACATGCAGTTTATCCCAGTTTGGCGGGGCGTCGTGTTTTTCTGAGTGGCGGAGCCAACGGGATCGGCCGTGCCACGATCGAAGCGTTCGCTTCCCAGAAAGCACGCCTTCATTTCGTCGACATCGATCAAGAAGCCAGCCGGGCACTCGCCGATGAAATTCGTTCGGTGCATGATGGGTCTATTGAAATTTCTTTTGATGTTTTAGACGTCACTGATACCTCAGAACTTCAGTCGAGCGTTAATGCGTTCGCGCGGCGGGCAGGTGGACTTGACGTTCTTGTAAACAACGCTGCGAACGACGAGCGACATGCTTTCGATGTCGTAACGCCTGAGCTTTGGAACAAGGCGCTTGCTGTCAATCTCGGCCATCATCTTTTTGCGACACAGGCCGCGGCGCCACACATGGCGGCTTCTGGCGGCGGATCTGTTATCTGTCTCGGTTCTATTTCCTGGATAAATAAAACCGTTGGCATGATAGGGTATACGACAGCGAAAGCGGGAATTCATGGGCTGGTGCGCGGGTTGGCGCGCGAACTTGGGCCTGACAACATTCGCGTTAACGCAGTGCTTCCTGGATGGACGCGGACGGAAAGACAGGTCAGGTTGTGGCTTGATGAGGCAGCGGAGCGCCTTGTTCGTCAAGAGCAGTGTTTGCCGGGTTGGCTACATGTCGACGACATTGCGCGCTTTGTCATGTTTCTTGCTGCGGACGATAGTGCCATGTGTACGCATCAATGTTATGTCGTCGATGGGGGCTGGATCTAGTGGACAGCAAAGGGGCTGAAGGCCGCGATGATCTGTCAGTTTCGGTCCAATGCGTTTGGGAGGTTGGCGCACTCCTTGGGGAGGGCCCAGTTTGGGTCGACCAATTCGATGGCCTATTCTTTGTTGATATTCTCTCCAGTCGGTTGCACTTTTTCCAGCCATCGCTAGCGGCGCGCATAACATGGGATTTACCGGTCCAAGTAACGGCGATCGCTGAGCCGGTGACTGGTTGGATCTCTCCTGCACCAGAGGCTGACGTTTCTTTCGTTGCCGCTACGAAGAATGGCTTTGCTTGGTTGTCGCTTTGTGGAGATGGGAAGCTTGAGACCAGCCAAGTGCGCGTGAACTTGATCATCGATCCGGAAGTCAATTCTCCTTTAAACCGCTTCAACGATGGCAAAATGGGACCGG
>CAZGNQ010000109.1:0-7728 GCA_964527285.1 uncultured Hyphomicrobiales bacterium
GGGCGACAGCGCGCGGCACTGGTGTGATCGCACCTGCAAGTTGCGCGGCTTCGTCGATCGCCTCATCTCCGACAAGGCGTGTCCCGCTCTTGGTGGAGGCATCATCGATGCGGTTGATGCCCACATCGATCACGGTTGCGCCCGGCTTCACCCAATCTCCGCGCACCATCTCAGCACGGCCCACCGCAGCAACCAGCAAATCGGCCTCGCGGGCCATGGCTGGCAGATCGCGCGTGCGCGAATGCGCAACGGTGACGGTACAATTCTCCGCGAGCAGAAGCTGTGCGGCCGGCTTGCCAACGATGTTGGAGCGACCGATGACCACGGCGTGCATCCCGCTCAAGCTGTCATGCACCGTTTTGGCGAGAATGACCGATCCGAGCGGCGTGCAGGGCACGAGGGCGGCCGAGCCCGTGGCCAGCAGCCCAGCGTTCATCGGATGAAAGCCGTCGACGTCCTTGGCCGGCGTGATCGCCTGAAGCACCAGGGCTGAGTCAATGTGATCGGGAAGCGGCAGCTGGACAAGAATGCCATGCACGGCCGGGTCGTCGTTCAGTCGTGCGACAAGCGCCAGAAGATCGTCCTGCGATGTCTCCGCCGGCAAACGATGCTCAAAGGACTGCATCCCCACTTCGACCGTCTGGCGCGCCTTGTTGCGCACATAAACCTGACTTGCAGGATGCTCACCGACAAGCACCACCGCGAGCCCTGGGTGCAGCTCATGTGATGACTTCAGGTCTGTGACCACCGTGGCGATGCGCTCGCGCAGCTTTGCGGCGATGGCCTTGCCGTCAATCAGGCGGGCAGAGTGTGAGGCAGCGTCGGCGGCGGTCATCAGCGTCTCTTTTCAGGTGGTCGCGCTAGTGTGAAAGCGGGCCCTGGCCGACCCACGCATCGAAGCGTGCCCGAAGGCTCCGCTGCTGTGCGGTCCGTCTGCGACATTGCGTGCAGCCGAGCCGTCGCGCAGCGCCGGGCCCCCGCGAAGGGTTTGGGCTCGATCCGGTCAGGCCGTTGCTGTCATTTGGATCAGACTGCGGATGACGACCATCTGCAGGAAGACGATGCCAAGGATCACGACCAGCGGCGAAAGATCGAATCCGCCGGTGTTGGGCAGGTACTTACGGACCCGGCGGAAGACTGGCTCCGTCACGGCCTCGAGCGCCTGGTTCAGGTTGCGCACGAAGGGATTGTACAGGTTCACCACGCCGAAGTTGATCAGCAGGTTCAGCACAACCGCCGCGAAGATCACCCAGACATAGAGCTGCAGCAGATAGCTGACGAATTGGAGCAGGTTGGCGATGAACGGCATGCGCGCAGGTCCGGTGCTTGGCCGACGTTGCTGGCCGCCACGCCGCGCGTTCTTTCGTGCCGGCGCATCGGCGGCCGTGGTCGAACGTTGGCGGGGGAAGGAACGTCGGCGGATGAAGCGAGGTGGGTGAAACCAGGTAACACGGTTTTCAAGGTGTCTACCGATCCGCACGGCAGCGAACAAGTCCGAGACGTTCTCTGCGGCTGTGCCGCTCACTTCGGTGTGGGCCGCTTCAGCTCACCGAGCGTGCCGCCAAGGGCAGAGCGGTCGTCGCGGCGGCCACCGGGTTGACCGGTGCATGGCGCGTCTGCGGTTGCAGCCGGCCCGCGAGCCAACGGGGCATCACGTCGTCCAGCCATGCACCGACGGCCGGCGCGGCCATGTGATGGTCATTGAGTTGTTCACGGCGCGGCTGGGCGCCATCGCGCGCCAGCATATGCGCTGCGCTCGTCGACCATTTGTTGACCATGTGGTAGGTGATCTCGGGGTGGAACTGAATGCCAAAGCCCGTGCCGTAGACAAAGGCCTGGTTGGGGAAGTGCCGCGTTTCCACCAGTGCCTGTGTTCCACCGGGCAACGAGAACCCTTCCTTGTGCCACTGGAAAACCGTGGCCGGCCAACGGCACAGGCGCTCGCCTGCCGCGGTGGCGCTCAACCGGTGATAACCGATCTCGACGCGGCCTTTGCTGTGCGGGCCGACATGCCCACCCAGATGGCGCACCATCATCTGCGCACCCAGGCAGACACCCAGGAAGGGCGCCCTGTCGCGCAATGGCACCCCGATCCAGTCGATCTCTCGCTTGATGTAGTTGTCTGGATCGTTGGCGCTCATCGGGCCGCCGAAGATGATGGCGCCGGCGTGGTCATCCATTGTCGTCGGCAGCGGATCGCCGAAGCGCGGCTTGCGCACGTCCAATCGGTATCCGTTGTCGATCAGCCAGCGGCCAATGCGGCCTGGCGTGGAATGGGCTTGGTGCAGGACAATGAGGATTGGCCGGTCACGTCGCAGGGCCGCGCGCGGGTGGCCCGACGGGAAATCATGGATCGGTGTGTTGGCCTGCAGCGGGGTCACGGGCAACCGGAGTGTGTTTTTCCAGGCTAAAACAGGAGATAACATGATCCGACCCTTCAAGAAAACCGCTGGGCTGTTCTGCTTGAATGGAGGACCGAGAGGCGGAGCGGGGCAGGCGTGACGAGTACACAGCCAACGCACAGCAAATTACCGGCCAGGATGCGACCACCGGGTGATTCTTGCCATGCCCGATGGCAGCCTAACCTGCCTGCGAGGCCAGATGGTCAGCGGCTTCCTGACGCAGCAGGACCCGGTCGCGCGTGCTGACGCCCAAGAGTTCCGCCACCCGGTAGACAAGGTTGTCCTCGAGGGCGTCCTTCTCTCCGTCCGCCAGCACAACCCGCCACAACATGCCGACAATGGCCTTGCGCCCAGGTTGGTCGAGATTTTTGGCAAGCACGCTGGTGAATTCATAAAGATCGACCGCCTCGTTGTCGCGCAGTTCGGCGCGGCGGATGAGGTCGTTCGCCTCCTCGTCATTCAGCTGAAAGTGGGCGGCCAGGACGCGGCGCATCGTAGCGGCTTCTGTTTCGCACAGCCGGCCGTCGATGCGCGCAGCGTTGACCATGAGCGCCGCTGCGCTGATCCGCAGGTCCTCATCCGGCACGGAGAAGCCTGCTTCAGCGCCGGCGTCGGCAGCGGGGAAGAATTTCAGGATTTTCTCGAGCATGTTTTCTCCTCGGGCGCGCGTATTCACTACATGGTGCGTCGTGAGGACGAAACGAGCCTCGGGCACTCCCGTTCGACCGCTCGTGGTGCCGCAGGCGTCTTATTGATACGCGCGCGGCGGCCGGAGTGCGTCGCACGAGAGATAGTCTGACCGCACGGCGCCAGAGAACCCTGTCAGACCAAGTGCGGAGGCCCAGGTATTGGTGCGGTCGGTGGACGTGGTTTGTGGATTGGACCGCGCCTCTTCCAGCACGGTTGAGAGCGCAAGCCGCGCCCTTTCCGCGGTGCCCTGGTCGCCGCGCGCATCGATCACGAAGGGAGGAGAAGGCGCGCAGGGCCCCCAGGCAAGCGGGCGCACCGCTGCCGCCAGCTCTGGCGTGAGGCGTTGCGCAAGCTCCCAGCAAACAGCGTCGATCGAAGCGACATCGGCGCGACCCTCGGCCACCGCCGTGAGGGAGGCATGATGGCCGCCGGTGTGCACCATGGTCGGGAAGGGAAGATCCTCTGCGCGTGATCGCTCGGCAAGCATCCACATCAGGCTGGTGCAGCCTGTGAAGGAGCACGGCGAGTTGATTGCGGCGCATTCAGCGTGGACGTCGTCCAGGCAACTGGCGGTGTGTCCCGCCGCCACGATCAGGACAGCGCGATACATGCCCGGTGGGCAGCCGGGGAGATTATAATGCGGACGGGCCACGGGGGCGAAGCGGGCGCCTGTGGCAGCGGCGAATGGGCCCGCGCAGATCTGGCCGATCCGCCCTGCCGGAAAGGCGTCGGGCGAAAAGAATTCCTGGCCGTTGGCAGCGCCTGAAAGCGCCAGACTCTGCGCCCGGCAGGCGTGATGGAGCTTCTCCCGGAAGGTGGCAACAGCCACCTCAAGACCCGGCCAGGCGTAAAGCGTCGGGTCGCCGATCATGGTGCCGGAGCGTCGGCTGCGGCTGTTGAAGAGCCTGCCACGTCGTGCGGTCGGCGGCTCGCCGTGCCGTCGGTGGGCGCCAAGCCGACGAGCGGTGCATCAGCCCCGCCATGGGCCGGGTGGAGGACCTGATTGATGGGCCGGAAGAGGTAGGCCGCGGCAATGCCGCCGTAGCCTGCAAATCGAAATCCACCATTGCGCTTGAGAAAGTGCGCGCTTTGCGCGCGATAAGCGGCGGGCAGCTTGTACCACGGCAGCCGCGGATGGGCGTGGTGCACCGCGTGGAGGTTATTGTTCAGGAACAGCAGCGCAAACACTGGCGACGCCTCCACGATGGCCGTCCGATGGCCCACAGTTGCTGCTGCGCGGTGCTCTGTGAACGTCCGCAGCATCAGCAGGCTCATCCCTGGATAGACCGCCGCGAGGAGGTAGAGCCACGCCGGCACGCCGAAAAGCCCGACAACGATCGCCCCGACGCTCACCACCCCAACCGCGTGCATGCCCCAGGCGTGCGTGATGTGGCGCCGGTTACGGTGCGTTCTCTGCTGATCGCACATCGCCAACAAATCATGGCGCAGCAACCCGAACACGGCAAGCACGGGGCCGAGCGCAAGCCGGCCTGCCAGCGTGGCGTTCACCGTCAGGGTCAGGCGACACAGCCACGGCAGACGCTGCCATGTGTCGGCTGACACATACCAGCTCTCAGGGTCGTCGTAGGGGTCCGTGAGGTTTTCGTCCCTGTGATGGCGCAGGTGGAGCTGCTTGAAGCGTCCGTAGGGGACGAAAATCCCGATCGGGAGGGCAACTGCCAACTCGTTGAGCCACTGGATGCGCGTCGGGTGCCCGTGCAGCACCTCGTGCTGGAGCGATGAGTGCAGTGCCACGGCGTAAGGCAGAGCGACGCACGGCCACCAGGTCAGCGGCTGATCCGCAGTAACGCCCGTGAGGCCCCAGAGCCCGGCGAGCCAGAGCGCATGGCAGCCGATCCAAACCGCCACCGTCGGCCATTCGACCATTTCCCGGGCCGTTCCCCGATGGCGAGGTCCCCGATCGCGCAAGGCATTGGTCGGTGGGCTTGGGTGCACAGAAGCAGGCAGATGCTCGCGGCGCATGGGCAGGGACGTCCTGGCTGGTTGGCAGACCCCGCCACACCGGCCAAGCGCGCACCAACCCGGCGCTGAGCCGGGTAAGGCTTCCGGTCGGGTGCCTTTTGGAGCGCTGCCACAGGGCGTCGGGGGAAAGGGGGGCTACAGGTTGGCCACACCATACTGACCCCATTGCCACAGACACAAAAGCGGACAATCGTGACAAAAGCAGGAAAGTCGTCACCACACCCCAGTATGCTGACTGTCGTGCACAACATGTGGCTGGCGTCAGCAATGTTTTGATTATGGTCATCAATGGACAAGCGCGCGCTCGCCCTCGCCTTTCGCGATCGACTGCTCCTGCTCATGGAGCGCAATGGTCTGAATCAGTCGCGGCTCGCCGATGCCGCCGGCATCGACCGTTCTGCATTGGCGCAGCTTCTCTCCGGGCAGGCGCCGCGTCTTCCCCGCGCCGAGACGCTGGTTGGCATCGCAGGCTCGCAAAGTGTCAGCGTCGACTGGCTGCTCGGTCTGGATGAGGCAGCGCGCCTGGACACTCAGGTCGCCTCCACGGTGGCGATCGAGGAGGCGGCGAGCGGCGCGGATAACTCGCAGTTGGCAAAGTGGCGGCGCGAAGCGGCGGGGACGAAAATTCGCTATGTCCCGGCGAACCTGCCGGATCTGCTGCGCCTGCCGGAGACGACCGCCTATGAGCATGCGTTGATGCATGGGCCTTCGCCGGCGACGCGGCTCGCCCAATCAACTTACGCACTCGATTACTCCCGGCGGCCGGAAACGGACATGGAAGCCTGCATGCCCTTGCAGACGATCGAGGCATTGGCGCGCGGCGAGGGGTTCTGGCAAAGCCTGCCGGCCGCAACGCGTCATCGCCAATTGGCGCACATGGCAGCCCTGACCGAGGAGCTTTATCCGACCTTCCGGCTGTACTTCTATGACAACCGGCGTGTGACGTCCGTGCCGCTCACGATTTTCGGTCAAATGCGTGCGGCGATTTATACGGGCGATCTCTACGTGGTGCTGACGGGTGGCGAAACCGTGCGCCGCCTGAGTGCGCATTTCGATGATCTGATCCGCCGCGCCAGCGTCGCCTCCCATGACGCCGCTGAGCGTTTGGCGCGCTATGCGGACGGCATCACCCGGACAACTGACGAATGCGATGGCGTGGCCCGGGCGGATACGCAACGAACCGCCACATGCGAGCAGGAGCAATAAATGATCGAGATC
Source organism: uncultured Hyphomicrobiales bacterium (assembly GCA_964527285.1). Taxonomy (GTDB): domain Bacteria; phylum Pseudomonadota; class Alphaproteobacteria; order Rhizobiales; family CAZGNQ01; genus CAZGNQ01. The sequence goes on from CAZGNQ010000109.1 coordinate 6,294, forward strand.
AGGGACGTGGAACGCAGCGACGAAGCCGAGTGGCGGCGCCTCTGGGCTGGGTATCTGACATTCTACGAGACGGCGCTCACCGACGACGTGACGCAGGCCACTTGGAACCGCTTTTTCGATCCGACGTCGGCGTTCAACGCGCGCGTGGCCGTGTCCGACGGCGCGCTCCACGGCATTGCAAACCATGTGCTCCACGAGACGTCGTGGTGCATCGCACCGTCTTGTTATCTGGAGGACCTTTTCGTCGATCCCGACGCCCGCGGGGCTGGGATTGGCAAGGCGCTCATCGATGATCTGATCGCACTCGCGCGTGGACGGGGCTGGTCACGCGTCTATTGGCACACCCATCACGAGAATGCCCGCGCGAGACGCCTCTATGACAGCTACGTGCCGGCTGATCCGTTCGTGCGCTACCGGGTGCCCATGACTTGAGGCGGGGCACAGGAGGCGGGTGCGCCGTTGCCGTTCGACGACACTTCCAATGCGGGCTCGCCCGCCTTGAGCCGCGCGGATCAAGTCTGGGTTCAGGCGATCAAGCAGTGGGAGGGGCCCGGAATGGTGCCGCATGCCTGACTCGAACAGGCGACCTACGCATTACGAATGCGTTGCTCTACCAACTGAGCTAATGCGGCTGATCCGGAGCGCTCCCGTAACGCCATGCCGATCAATATGCAAGTCGTGAGTAAAGCGGCGGTGTGTTGAGCAATTGGCGGGTGAACACCCCGCCGCAACCCCGCCGGCTTCGGGCCAGAACCGCTCAGTTTGCACCGGCAGCGCGTGCCACCACCACTTTCGACAGGAAGGCCGGCCACTCTGCCGTCACCTCAAGCCCTGCCTCGCGCAAAATCGCATCGGCTGGATCGCCGAGGTATTCCTCGTAGTACGGCTCATGGAAGCGCTGGGGAAACACCTCCAAAAGACCATCCCAACCGGGCCGGTCGTCCCACTGCAAACTGTCGATGAACACCATCAGTCCGCCTGGCCGCAGCACGCGGGCGAACTCACGTGCCACCGTGCGGCGCACGTCATGTGGCAGCTCATGGAAGAGATAGACGCAGGTGAGGATGTCCGCGCTGTTGTCCTCCAGCGGCAGCGCCTCGGCATTGCCGACCAGGAAGCGCGTGCCACGGCGGCCAGCAAGATGGCGCTCAGCCTCACGCAGGTAGGCCTGTGACAGGTCAACGCCGGTGGCCTTGAGAAGCGGGAACGCCTGCTTGACCTCCCCGATCAGGCGACCTGTCCCGCACGCCACATCCACCATGTGCGTGGCGCGCTGATCGTGGTTGCGCAGGTGTTCGGCGATGGGGCGCAGGGCCTGGCGCCGCATGGCGGCCGCCGCGCCAAGGAACAGGGTTTCCACCTGCAGGTCGTAGACCTTGGCGGAGTCATCACTCAGCCATCCGCCCTTCTGGAAATGGAAGTCCTGCTGATAATA
>CAZGNQ010000109.1:7828-10666 GCA_964527285.1 uncultured Hyphomicrobiales bacterium
GCGTCGCGCATCATCAGCGCGCTGACGTCACCCAGGAGTTCACGCAGGTTGGGCGAGGGTCTTGTGCGCACGATCTTCGCGCCGCCCGTGCGTTCACCGCGCGCGCTTCCGGTCATGCGCCCGGAGATCTCGTGTAGGCCGTAAAACGCGGCCGTCTTGCCAAACTGGCGTGCGAGATGTGCCAAGGCTGGCACCGCGTGGGTCCGCTGTGACATGAGGTGACCTCCTTTGATGCGCTGCGCGGGCAGGCTTGAAGCATGCATGCTGGACGCGTGTGCCCAGTTGAGAGCCCCGTTTATGGTGAAGGTATCGGCACCCGTGCCCAAGACAAGGAGGCAACACGATGCAGGACACTTCGTCAGGGCCAGGGCCAGGGTCATCAGGGCCAGGGCCAGGGTCATCAGGGCCAGGGTTAGGCTCAGGTCCGGAGACAGGGTCGGGTTCGGGTGCAGAGCCAGCTCCGGCAGAAGCCGCAGGCGCGTCAACGGCGCACGCTGTATTGAACCGACCCGAGCGCGCCGCAGACCTTTCAACCATGAAGCGGGTGGTGGTCCTGAGTGGCGCTGGACTTTCAGCGGAGTCCGGTATCGCCACATTCCGCGACGTCGGCGGCATCTGGAGCGAGGTCAACCTGGAGGACGTGGCAACGCCAGAGGCCTTCGCCCGCGATCCCGAGACCGTTCAGGCCTTCTACAATGCGCGGCGCGCTCAGATGGCGTCTTGCGCACCGAACCCCGCCCACGCGGCATTGGCACGCCTGCAGCGCGAGACGCCCGGCCACGTCGCGCTCGTCACGCAGAACATCGATGATCTGCTCACGCAGGCGGGCGCTGGCGACGTCATCCACATGCACGGCCGGCTGCGCTCCGTGGTGTGCGCGTCGTGTGACGACCGGCACGACACGACGGGGGAGCTTCGCGTTGATATGGAGTGCGCGAAATGCGGCGCGATCGGCACTTTGCGCCCCGACGTGGTTTGGTTCGGGGAGTTTCCCTACCGCATGGATGCCATCGAGATGCTGCTCGCCCGATGCGATCTGTTTATCTCCGTTGGGACAAGCGGCACCGTTTATCCGGCCGCCGGCTTCGTGCAGATGGCCCGCATGGCAGGCGCCTACACGGTGGAGCTTAATCTGGAGCCGTCCGAAGGGGCGAGCCTTTTCCAGGAGCACCATCACGGTCCAGCCTCAGTGATCGTGCCGGCCTTCGTGGAGGCATTGCTCGCCGCACAGGCAGACCCCTGACCCCTAAGGCCGCCGGAACACGCTCACCAGCTCGATATGCGGCGTGAAAATGAACTGGTCAACGAGGTCGAGTGCTTCGAGGCGGTAGCCGGCCGACAAAAGATGGCCAGCATCGCGCGCGAAACTCTGCGGATTGCATGATACGCCGATGACTGTGGCCAAGTCAGAATCGGCGATCGCAAGCGCCTGCTGTTCCGCTCCGGCGCGTGGTGGATCAAAAACAACTGCATCGAAAGCGGCCAGTTCCTTCGGGATGACCGGTTCGGTGAAAAGGTTGCGCCGTGCAAAGCGCATGGGCTTGAGACCTGCACCGCCGGCAGCCCGGTATCCGGCCTCGGCGGCACCAATGGCGGCGCCGTCGCTGTCGAATGCGGTCACGGCGGCATGCGCGGCCAAGGGGAAGGAAAATGCGCCGAGGCCTGAGAACAGGTCAGCCACCATTCTGGGTGAAGGCGCCGACGTTGATCCAAACAGCGCGGCCGTGATAATCCCCGCCAGCCGATCCTCCGCCGCTTTCACAGCCTGCAGGAAGGGGTGCGGCGGCACGGGAACATCGGCGCGGCCAAACCGGACAATCGGTGCGGCGGCCTGGAAAGCGATGGTGTGATCCCGCCCGACCGCAACCGTCAATCTGGTGACGCCGCAACTTGCCAAAGTCCGGGCCATGCTCGCATCCTCCATCGCAGTGGCAATGCGGTTGGGGTCAGCACCTGACAACGCCACGTCCAGCCCATTGTCGCACGCTGTCACGTGCAGCTTTGCGAGGTCGCGTCGGGAGAGAATATCACCGAGTATGTCGCAGAGGCTGGGCAGTGCAGCAACGATCGCGGGCGCCAGCACGGGACACTCCTCCATGGCGATAATGTCGCTCTCGCCTGACGGAAACCGCGCAATAAAGCCTAGAACGGTACCCGACTTCGCACGCCTTGCAGTGAGGGTTGCCCGCCGCCGGGCGTGCAGTGCGAAGCCGTGGTGGAGCGTGACGTCCAGATGCGACAGCTCGAGGCCTCCGGCGGCCAGCGCACGCATCGCGACATTTTTCTTCCACGCGAGATACGCCGGCTCTGCCAGGTGCTGCGTCCGGCAGCCGCCGCAGCGCACGAAATGGCGGCATATGGGCCGGATCCTGTCGTCGGAAGGTTTGACAATGCGATAGTCGCGCAGGGTCGCGGCAGCCTGGCGCGCAGATTGTTGGTCGTATCCAAGGGGCTGGTTGGTGGCGGCGCTCGCGACGTTATCATTTGCTTTCGGTTCAATCACGTCCCCAGGGATCGCCAGCGGAACGAAAATCGGCTCACCTTCGGCGGTGCGCGCAATACCGTCTCCGGCATCGCCGAGCGCGGTGATCTCAATTGTCACTGTCTTTCTCCGCAACCAGCAGGAACTCGATGTTGCCCTGCTTGCCCGCAACGGGCGATTCAATTGTACCGCGGATGCGCCAGCGTTCGCGTGTTTCCACCCATTCCGTGACGCTTGTCAGCGCCTTTTGCCGAAGCGCGTGGTCGCCAACGACGCCGGTTTTGCTCACAGCTTCAGGGCTGAGCTCGAATTGCGGTTTCACCAGAATGACGGCGATTGCGCCCGATGCGGCCAGA
>CAZGNQ010000110.1:0-2058 GCA_964527285.1 uncultured Hyphomicrobiales bacterium
ATCGTTCGCAGCAGCAGCGCCGAGACGGGTAACGCGAAATGGTCCGCGCCGAGGATGGTGTAGCTCAGCAGTTCTGCGGCTCTCTTATAGTCGACTTCGCGAAGGACGTACTCTGCATCCGATGCCTTCTGCATGAGCCGGATGGCTGCCGACAGCCCGGCCGGGCCTGCACCGACGATGACCACGTCCACGTCCATGGATTCCCGCTCTGGAAGCTCCACCACGCTCATATCGTGCCCGTTCTGTGCCATGACCCTGCCAGCCCTTGTTCAAAATCAACGCGCTCGCCTAGCAACTGCTCCATTGCCCGCGCAATCGTTCTATGCACGGTGTGGCGGGCTGGGCTTGAAATTTCAGTTCATTGCAGGGCGGCAGATGGGCGCAAGCCTGCCGCGGTTGGCCGCTTGCAGCGCGCTCGGGGCGGCTTGGCCACGCCCACCGAAGCTCGGCAAGGCGCAGCAGTGCCGTGCAACGCCGCATAATGACAGACAACGCCTCAAACAGGCCGCAACCGACCGCCGCAGGCCGCAGGCCGCTAGGGGCAACTGCGGGCCGGCGCGCGCCATCGAACGCCTCGGAAAAGCGATGGGGGTTTGATGCAGCGCGATCCCTGGGATGACTGGTGCGCAGCATTCGATCTGCCGGCAGACCTGCGCACAACGCCGGTAAACTGGTTCGCTTTGGCCGCCGCTGCCCGGGTCGTGCCCGATGCTCGCCGCGAGCCGCCAAGCCACGACAAGGCAGCCCCGCGCACCGGCGAACCCCGGCAAGTTGATAGCGCGGCAGCGACCCACAGGGCGGGAGCACGCCGTCCGGCCGGCGCTGAAGCCGGGGCGGTCTCAAACGCGTCCACCGCACAGGGGTCCCGCTCACCGGCGCCCGGTGGAGCGCTGTCCCGCGCGCCATCAGTTGATCCTGCCCCCGCGGCAGACGCCCGCCAACTGGCCGCCACAGCGCCCGACCTCGAGGCGCTGGCGGCGCTGGTGCGCGATTTCGACGGCTGCCCTCTCAAACAGACCGCACGAAACGCCTGCGTCTTCCGCGGCGCTCGCGATGCCGCGCTGGTGGTCATTGGTGAGGCGCCCGGCGCCAACGAGGACCGCGAGGGCAAGCCTTTCGTCGGTCGGGCGGGGCAATTGCTCGACAAGATGCTCGCAGCCGCTGGCATCGACGAAACGGGCGTCCACATCACCAACATCGTCTACTGGCGGCCACCGGGAAACCGCACGCCCACGCCCGCCGAGGTTGAAATCTGCCGCCCGTTCCTGGAGCGCCAGATCGAACTCGTGGGCCCGCGCGTGATCATCTGCCTGGGCAAACCGGCAGCCAACCAGATCCTTGGCACCGCACAGGGCATCCTGAAGATCCGCGGCAAATGGCAGGACATGAAGGTGGGCCGTCATCGCGCGCGCGTGATGGCGAGCCTGCACCCGGCCTATCTGCTGCGCTCACCCGCCGCAAAGGAGTTGGCGTGGCGTGACTGGTGTGCCGTCAGCGATGCGCTAACGTCGGCGGCGTGAACGGGTCAGCCGGCGCGCCCCTTGAGGTTTTCACATTCAGGACTTCGCTGCACATGAGCCGCATCGACGACACCCGCCCCTTCATCCCACTCAAGATTGCGGTCCTTACTGTATCGGACACCCGCTCGCTTGAGGATGACAAGTCGGGCCGCACGCTCCAGGAGCGCATCGAGGGAGCCGGCCATACGCTTGCTGACCGCGCCATCGTCCGCGACGACGTGGAAGATATACAACTGAAAGTCGTCGGCTGGTCTCAGTCAGGGGATGTCGACGTTGTCATCACCACCGGGGGCACCGGCTTTACGGGGCGCGATGTCACGCCAGATGCCCTGATGCCGCTCTTTCAGAAACACATCGATGGGTTTTCCGCCGTATTCCACCGCATCAGCTACGATAAGATCGCCACGTCCACGCTACAGTCGCGCGCCTGTGCTGGCCTGATGGGCACAACGCTCGTCTTCTGCCTGCCAGGTTCCCCCGGCGCCTGCAGGGACGCATGGGACGAGATCCTGGTCTGGCAGCTCGACAACCGCCATCG
>CAZGNQ010000110.1:2158-10427 GCA_964527285.1 uncultured Hyphomicrobiales bacterium
AGCGGCACCACAATGGCCCAATTGTCGCACGCGGCGCGTTATGTGTGCCACCGGGGCCGCGATGGCCCCGAGCCGTTCTCGGCTGGCCGTTTCAGGACAACTCCAGGGAGTTCCCCATGCAGGATCGCAATGCGCCGACCGCAGCGTCGCCTCAGATGAGCCGTCGCTCCGCCCTCAAGCTCGGCCTTGCCGGCGTCGCCGCGCCGACCGTCATCACGGGCCTCGGAACATCGGTCGCCCAGGCCGCCGCCCCGATGCTAGGCGCATCCAGCCCGACGCACTACCGGATCAAGCTCGGCGCGTTTGAGATCACGACGCTGCTCGACGGCATCGTGGTGGCGCCGGATATCTACCCGACCTTCGGCCAGAACCAGGAGGAGGCCCCGGTTCGCGATCTGCTCAAGGCCAATTTTCTTCCCGAAAAGCCGGGTGCATTTTATTTCACGCCAATTGTCGTGAACACAGGCTCTGAAGTGATCCTGTTCGATACCGGCAATGGTGGCTCGACCGGGCGGCGCCCCAAGGCTGGCCTGGCGGCCGAGCGGCTGGCCAGCGCCGGCTACACGGTGGACCAGATCGACACCGTGGTCGTCACCCACATGCACCCGGACCACATTGGTGGCCTGATGGAAGACGGAAAGCCGACGTTCCCCAACGCGCGGTACGTCACGGCCTCGGCGGAATACGATTTCTGGTCCCCTAAGGAGGTGGCCGAAGGGCCGCTTGCCCGCGTCGGTCAGCTTGTGCAGTCGAATGTTGTTCCGCTGGCGGAAAAATTCTCCTTCATCAAGCCGGGTGAGGATGTAGCCACGGGCATCACTGCGATCGATGCATCCGGCCACACGCCGGGTCAGATGGCCTACATGATCGAGAGTGAGGGCCAATCATTCATGATCTTTGCCGACGTGACCAACCACTACGTTGTCTCGCTTCAGCGCCCTGATTGGCATGTGCGCTTTGATATGGACAAGGAAGCGGCGGCTGCGGCACGCAAGCGGATCCTGTCCATGCTGGCGGACATGCGAATTCCCGCCACCGGATATCACATGCCGTTTCCGGCCGTGGGATATGTCGAGGCGGCTGGAAATTCATTCCGCTGGGTGCCAGTGACCTATCAGTTCGAGGGCTGAGGCGCTCGCCAGTCTGTTCGCCAGTCTGTTCGCCAGTCTGTTCGGCTGTCTGGGGGCGTTGCGGGCGGCGGTAATATCCTCCGCCCGCGCACATCCGCCTGAGCGGCGAAATCCGCAAGCGTGTCGATGTCCTCAAGTTCGGCCGCGCAGCCGACCGGTTGACCCGTCAGGCGCTTGAGCACGTCGCTCAGCGCATGCGCGGTCGACCAGCGCACACCATCAAATCCCGCCGTCAGGTCGTCCGGCCTCTGGCTCCCCACAAGCCAGAAGCCGCCGTCGCCTGTCGGCCCAAAAACGTGCGCGCACTGCCGCAGTTGATTGAACGCCGCTACAATATGGCGTGGCTGCATTGCGGGGATGTCAGTGCCAACCAGCACGCGCGGGATCGGCGTTTGCGGTTTGCCGCCAGGCCGGCCACCGCCGGCGAGCAGCGTTTGCATGCGCCTGCCCAGATCACCGCGGCACTGGACGGCGAGTTCGGCCCCCGCCTGAGCGGCAAGGGAGCGAAAATAGCGGTCGTTTCGTGCCGCTGGCGGATCAACCGCAATGACGACCCGCCACGGTGTTCTTCCGTTGGCGTGGCCCGACAGGCGCATGCAGACGTTGCGCACAAGGTGGCGATAAAAGCCCACGGCCCGACCGGCGCCAAGCCCGGCACTCAGGCGCGTCTTCACACGGCCGGCGCGTGGCAGCTTCGCCATGATGATCAGTTCACCAGCGATGTGGCGATCGGCCCGGCGCGGGCGCGGTCTGTGCGTCCCTGCCCGCGTTGTGCGATGTCGGCAGCGTACCATCAGTAGTAGCGCGCCAGTGTTTCGGGCTTCACGCCACAGTGGAACAGGGTCACCAGCGCAACATTGCGCAGCGAGCGGCGCATGTAACCATCCGCCCGGAACCGTGCAGCGCTTGTAATGGCTGGCGTCTTGAGGAGAAAAAGACGCCGTCTGCCGATCCTTTTGACGATGTCCACATCCTCCATGAGCGGGATCGCACGGAAGCCACCCAACGTGTCGTAGAGGCTTCGGTGCATGAGGAGCCCCTGATCGCCATAGGGCATGGCGAACAGCATGCACCGCAAGCGCACGTTCATCTCCCAGACCCGCGGCAGCGTGCCGTCGTCATCCAGTTTGAAACGGAAGGCCGCGGCGCGCTCGATTGTTTTGGCTCCCTTCGCGGTCGCCGACGCTTGCGCATCGGCGATGAACTGCTCGACCTCGCGACACCACCCGTCCCCAAGTCGGGTGTCGGCGTGGAGAAAAAGAAGCCATTCCCCCCTGGCCACCGCTGCCCCGGCGCGCAATTGCTGGCCGCGCCCGCGATGCCCCTCGACAACGTGCGTGCCCGCTGCCTCTGCAATCTCAATTGTCGCGTCGGTGGACCCGCCATCGGCAATAACCACCTCGCGCACCAGCCCCTCGATGACCGCCGGGACCAGGGCGGCCAGTGTCGGCACGAGGCCGCGCTCTGCGTTGAGGGTCGGGATCACGACGGAAATCATGATGCAGGTGCTAATCGGGCGCCCGCGCTGCGGCAAGTCCGCTTGCGGAGTGGGGATGTGTCCGGGGCGTTGGCTCGCGCAACCGCTTGACGTGGGCATAATGTTCTGCAAATGTACAAAGAACAAAAATGGCTCAATTGGGTGTGTGGCTGGCATGGGGCGAAGTGTTGCGGGTACCAGTGCGGGCGTTGTTGTGCCCATGCACAGCCGCGCAGAGCGACCGTCGCCTGCGCGTAGGGTGCGCGTGCATGGTGCTGAGAGCAACGGATCGGCGGATGGCAACGCGGTCGACGCAGAGCGGCGTCGTGGGCGCGGGGCGGTCAGCAACGCCGCGGGCCGCTTTGTGGCGCACGGCCGTGAGATTTTTGACGACGGCTGGGAAAGTGCTGGGATGCTGGAGGCCTTTCAGACCCATGTGCGTCTGGAAACCGCCAAAAGCGTGATCGCGCGAAACACGTCTCCGGACATCAGTTTCGACCGTTCGATCAATCCCTACAGGGGATGTGAGCACGGCTGCATCTACTGCTATGCGCGGCCGACCCATGCCTATTGGGGGCTCTCGCCCGGTCTCGACTTCGAGACGCGCCTCACAGTGAAGGAGAACGCTGCCGAGGCCTTGGCCGCGGAGTTGGCCAAACCGGGATATGTGCCGCAAACCATCGCCCTGGGCACCATCACGGATCCCTATCAACCGATCGAGCGCGAGCACCGCATCACGCGCCAGGTGTTGGAAGTGCTGGAGGCCAGTCATCATCCTGTTGGCATCGTGACGAAGTCCGCGCTCGTCCTCAGGGATCTGGATATCCTGTCGCGCATGGCGCAGCGGGGGCTGGTCAAGGTCGCGCTCTCCGTGACAACGCTGGACCATCGGCTTGCACGCAAACTTGAGCCGCGCGCGACGACGCCCACGCGCCGTATCCAGGCCATCCACGATCTGAGCGCGGCCGGCGTGCCAACCTGTGTGATGACGGCGCCGCTGATCCCGGCCCTAAATGACCACGAGCTGGAATCAATTCTGACCGAAGCGCGGGCGGCGGGCGCGCGTGAGGCTGGGTTTGTCATGCTGAGATTGCCGCTGGAGATTCACGACCTCTTCAAGGAGTGGCTCAGGGAGCATTTTCCCGATCGGGCCGACCGCGTCCTCAATCACGTGCGGGCCATGCATGATGGCAAGGCCTATGATGGCCGCTTTTTCCACCGCCAAACAGGGGCTGGCCCCTATGCGCGCCTGATCGCTCTGCGGTTCAAAAAGGCGCTGGCGCGGCTGGGATTTGTTGAGGAGCGTTGTCGCCTGCGTACGGATCTGTTTGTGGCGCCACCAAGTCCCGGCGCAAGGCACAAGCGCAGCGCCCAATGGGACCTCTTCGGTGCGCCGGACGATGTGCATGGCGATGTGCATGGGAATGCGCAGGCCGATGCCCAGACCGGAGGGCGGGGATGTCCGACGTCATGAGCCTGGCTGAACGAGACGTGGCGCCAGAGGCGCTGTGGGACAACGGCGCAGCCCGCGCAGCCTTCCTCGGCGATGGTGCGGACGTGGAGGCTGGCGTGCCGGCGCCATGGGTGATCGGTATCGATGAGGCAGGGCGCGGTCCGCTGGCCGGTCCCGTCGTTGCTGCGGCGGTAGCGGTCCCTGACGACGCGCAAGCCGGCTTGCCGTGGATCGCGGATTCCAAAAAATTGACGGCTTGCGAGCGAGACAGGGCGTACAAAGCCATCTGCGACGCCTGTGTGGTTCGGGTCGCTGTCCGTGACGTGGAAGCGATTGATCGGCTCAACATTCTATGGGCCACGATGGCGGCCATGGACGACGCCCTGGCGCAAGTGCACGGTGAAATCGGGGGGGATGCGGCGATCCGGAGCCTCTGCCTCGTCGACGGCAACCGGCTGCCGCCGGACGTCGCGGGCGATCCCCGCAACGGTGTGGCGCGGCCCGTCGTTAAGGGGGACGCCAAAGTCCTGGCCATTGCGGCGGCATCAATCGTGGCCAAGGTGACGCGGGACAGGGCCATGGTCACGCTGGGGGAGGCGCTGCCGGGCTACGGTTTTGAGCACCACAAGGGATACGGCACGCCGGCGCACCTGGCCGCATTGCGGGAGCTCGGGCCCACGCCGCATCACAGGCGCAGCTTTGCGCCCGTCCGCGCCGCATTGCGCTCGCGCGCGGAGTGAAAAAAGCGCTTCGGCCGTGGTTGTGTCGTCCGTCGGGACGTGTGTTGGTGTGGCGCGTTCTTTGGCTCGTCCCCGTCTGATGCCAACCTCGGCGTCAACTCTCGGGATGAAGGGCCCCCACCAGAAACAAAGGTGACGGGCTGTTTCTGGCGCTCTGGTTCTGGCATTCGCCGTCCCCCTGCGGCCAGTGGGTGCGCTGTTGCCGGAACCAGTTGGGACGCGAGGCGAGAGCCTCGATCAGTTGAATGTGCGTGTGAACGTGTGGGTGTGTGTCATGGACGACGGGTTGGATGCCGGCCTCGGAGAGGCGCCGTGTGATGGTGCCGGCGATGGGGGCCAGGGGGCGGAAGAGGTCACGCAGCGCGGCGCGCGGTCGCCCGGCTTCAAGGTGAGCTTTGAGAGGTCCGCTCAGAGCATCCAAGCGAACCGACGGATCAGCGCGCGAGCCAATGCTGAGTGCGCTGAACCGACTGCCGGGGCGGCAGAGGCCGGAGCAACTGCGCCCGTTGCCAACGCGCCGGCAGATCGTGCGCTTCCACTCTGTGAGGTGCTGGTGGGGGACTGCATTGAGGCCTTGCGAACATTGCCCGATGCCAGTGTGGATCTCGTGTTTGCCGACCCACCCTACAATTTGCAGATTGAACCAGGGCTGCGTCGGCCGGACGACAGCGTCGTTGACGGTGTCGACGCGGCGTGGGACCAATTCGACAGTTTCGCCGCCTACGACCGCTTCACGCGAGCTTGGCTTGCCGAATGCCGTCGCGTTCTCAAGCCCGATGGTGCGATTTGGGTCATCGGCTCATACCACAACATTTTCCGGCTTGGCGTGGCGCTGCAGGACCTCGGCTACTGGGTGCTGATCGATGTGATCTGGCGCAAGACCAACCCGATGCCCAACTTCCGCTGCGCGCGGTTGACCAATTCCCATGAGACGCTGATCTGGGCGGCACGCCACCGCAAGACCCGACCGACGTTCAATTACGAAGCCCTCAAGACCTTCAACGACGATCTGCAGATGCGTTCGGATTGGACCATTCCGATCTGTTCGGGCGCGGAGCGGTTGCGCGACGACCTCGGACGCAAGCTGCATCCAACCCAGAAGCCGGAGGCGTTGCTCGCGCGCTGCCTGCTGGCGTCAACGCGCCAGGGTGATGTCGTCCTCGATCCCTTTTTCGGGACGGGGACCACCGGCGCGGTCGCCAAAAAACTGGGTCGGCAATGGATCGGGATTGAGCGCGACGCGGACTACGCCTCACTGGCCCTGGCGCGCATCGCAAACGTGAGCCCCTTGCCGCAGGGGTCATTGCAGGTCAGCGAACGCCGCCGGGAGCAGCCGCGCGTGCCTTTTGGCAGCTTGATTGAGCTGGGCATGTTGCAGCCAGGCGATCCGCTGTTTGCGCCTGACGCAGGGCTGCAGGTGCATGTCCGTGCCGACGGGTCGCTGACGGATGGTCGACGCTCGGGCTCCATCCACAAGCTGGGCGCGGCGGTGCAGGGCCGGTCTGCCTGCAACGGCTGGACTTACTGGCATTACCGCGCGGGCGGAGAGCTGAAACCCATCGATGAGCTGCGTGATGCGGCGCGTGTGAAGTTGGGATTTTCCCGTGCGGGCGAGCCTGAGATGGGCTAAATTACCCAACCCGATCAGTTGTCGCCCGCCAGCGCGGCAGCAATCGCCTTGCGCATGACGCTCGGCAGGGCGGCAGCGCTGAGTGCTTCACGTGGTGTCCAGCGGCAGCGATCCTGATCCGCCCAGAGCGTCAAGCTCGCGTCCCTCGGCACCAGTGCGCGCAGCACCGTCAATTCCAGGCTGAAGTGCGTGAAAACGTGGGTCACGGGTGCCGGCACCTGCCACCACTGGCCGCGCACCGGCGGTGTCTTTAATGCGGACGGCACGTCCGGCCCCTGACCGGTCGCCCAGGGCGTGCCCGGCACCTCCAGCATGCGCGAGAGCAGCCCACCCGCCGGACGTTGGCGCAGCAAAACGCAGCCATCTTCGCGCAACGCGACGAAAGCGACGCCCGTGCGCAGCGGCTTGCGCGCCTTCGCCCGCCTTGCAGGGAGTTGCGCAGCGAGGCCCGCTGCCTTTGCGTGGCAAAGAGTTTCCAGCGGACAGATCAGGCAGGATGGTGACTTGGGCGTGCATACGGTCGCGCCCAGGTCCATGAGCGCTTGCGCAAAATCACCGGCGTGCCGCGTCGGCGTCAGTGCCAGAGCGTCCTGTTTCAGGGTCGGCTTCACATCCGGCAAAGGTTCGCGCCGGGCGAACAGGCGGGCCATGACCCGCTCAACGTTGCCATCAACGGGCGTGGCGTTGACGCCGAAGGCCATGGCGGCGATGGCGGCTGCCGTATAGGGGCCGATCCCGGGCAGGCGGGCTAATTCGGCCTCGGTCTGTGGAAACGCGCCCCCGTGCTCGCGCACAATGAGCTGAGCGCAACGGTGCAAATTGTTCGCGCGAGAGTAGTAGCCAAGTCCCGCCCAGGCAGCGAGCACCTCTTCGCGCTCCGCCGCGGCAAGGTCCTCCACGCCGGGCCATCGCGACACGAACCGCTCAAAATAGGGCAGCGCCGCCTTTACGGTGGTCTGCTGCAGCATGACCTCCGACAGCCAGACGCGGTAGGGGTCCTCCAGCGCTCCCGGTTCAGCGCGCCATGGCAGTCGCCGCCGCTCGGCCGCATACCACCGCAGAAGCCGTGGCGCGGCGCCTTCGACGAGGTCGGGATAGAGCGTTGCGTGATCGACCCGCTGGTCCATGGCCTTGTGGCCCATTGGTTGTGTTTCGGAACTCGGGTGGTGCGCAGGTGCACCACGGTGGCGTTGCTGAACGTCAGCGGAAACAAGTGCCGCCGCTACTAATGAGCGGAAGGCCTGCCGTTGGCGGCGAGCGGGGCGCGTCCTGAAGCGATGTCACCGCAGCCGCTGTCGCGACGGACGATCGGACACCACGCGAGACACTGCTCCACTTGCGCTTGACCGCCGTCGGCGACGCCCGGACACTATGCGCTGATTCGCCGCCAAGATTGCGTGCCCTGTTGCGCAACACGGCGTCAATCGGATGCTTTCCGACCGCAGGGGGCCGATCGTGCCTGACACGGATGTCGCCGCGCCGCCCAACGTCTCGCGCATGGCCACGCAACAGACAGCCCAGACGGCTCGTCGCACCGTCCAGCCTGGCGTCCCCATCGGCGCGCTGCTGCCGGACGTGACCCGACAGGCGTTTGCTCGGTTTGGCTTCGGCGTCGGCAACCTACTGGCAGACTGGCCGGCGATTGTCGGGCCTGATTTCGCGGGGATATGCGCGCCGGACCGCATCATTTGGCCCCGCCGGCGGCCCGGCGATGAGGCCACGGATGCGCAGAGGCCGGCACCGCTGTCGGCCGGCGCGAACGTTCAGCGCCGACGGCCGATGCGGGCGCCGTCGCGCACGCACGCGCCGCGCGCCCTGGTCGCAAGCCGCACCGCCAAC
>CAZGNQ010000111.1:0-10353 GCA_964527285.1 uncultured Hyphomicrobiales bacterium
CGGAGTTGAACCACTGTGGGGAGTTTGGTGCGCCCATCTGCATGGCGAGCATGTAGCGGTGCTCATCAAAGAACGCCTGCGCGTCTTCCTCGCTGTCGAAGTAGCCGCCTTTCCATCCCCAGTACGTCCACGTGCCCGCAAGCCGGTCAAACACCTGGCGTGCATCGGTCTCGCCGCCGGTGCGCTCCGCCTCAGGCAGGTCTGCGAGGGCCTTGTCGTCAGCCACTGATCGCCACAGCCAGGAGGGAACAGAGTTTTCTTCCACCTTGCGCAGGCGTGCCGGCACGCCGGCCTTGCGGAAGTATTTCTGCGCGATGATGTCGGCAGCCACCTGGCTCCACTGGGCCGGTACGGTAAAATCGGTCAGAGAGAACACAACCGAGCCATCAGGATTGCGAATTTCGCTTGTGGCCTGACGGAACTCGAGTGCGTCGTAAGGAGAGCGCCCAGCTTCGGTGAAGTGGCGTGTGATCCGCATTTATGCCCCCAAAATGCGTTCGAGCGCCGCGCGGCGCTCGGGTGGTCTTTTGTGCGATCAGCGGTAACTGCACCGGGCATGACTCTCCGGCCGCCAGGCTGCTGAAACCTGGGCGATGTGCTCTTCACGATGACGGTACGCGGCGGAAGCGCGGGCGTGTTTGCCCCAACGCCGATCAGGCGCTCAGAGGTATGTCGATTCGAGCCGCCTCGACAGGCGCCGATGCAAGGCGATGGCACATTTAGCGCGTTGTTGGGGCTGCAACACACAAGATGTGGTGTCGCGCGCGACTGTAGACAACCTGTGCGCAAACTCTGGACAGTTGCGGGATTTGCAAATGAGGCAAAACAGAGAGTAGCGATCCATCATTGGTCGATTGCCCACAAAATCGGGTTTTTCGAACGATGTACGGCGTTCGATGGCGGCCATTCGATTCCGCGCGCGCCAGTACAGTACCGCTCGGTCAAGCCCGTGGACCGCTACGCTTGGAGCGCTTGCACGCCACCACATACGGGCCTAGCCACGTCATCGAGGCGCGTCGTTGTGGCCACACACGGTCGCGTCTCGCCGGGCGCGGGTGGTACGCGTTCGGCTGTGACGTCGGAGGAAGGCCCATGGGCATCATCGCAGAGCTGTTCGCCTGGTGGACGGGCAACACCTTAGGTCACCGGCTCACCGTGGCCCGCCATGGCCGCTTCGTCGGTGAGGACGATTTCGGCAACCGCTATTATGAAGATGCCCGTGGCCGCCCTGGCCCCACCGGCAAGCCGCGACGCTGGGTGGTCTACACTGACATCACCGAGCCGTCTCTGGTGCCCGCCGGCTGGCATGCCTGGCTCCACTACACGGTCGATGACGTGCCGGCCGATCAGGCGATCCAGCCGCGCGCATGGGAGTTGGCGCACAAGCCCAATCTGACGGGAACCGACGGCGCCTACCGTCCGCCTGGCAGTATTCTGACGCCGGAGAAACGCCCGAAGGTCACCGGCGACTACGAGGCTTGGTCGCCCGGTGACTGACACTCAGGCGACGGCATCGGCAAAGAGCCAAGGGGCACAGCGTTGGGACCCGGCCGCATATCAGCGCGATGCGGGCTTCGTGTCAGAGTTGGGCGCCGATGTCTTGAGTTGGTTGGCGCCTTGCGCCGGTGAGACCATTCTCGACCTTGGCTGCGGTGACGGTGCGCTGGCTGAGCGCATCGCCGCATCGGGCGCGCAGGTGCGCGGCGTCGATGCCTCTGCGGCGTTCGTGGCCGCAGCACGCGCACGCGGGATCGACGCGACCGTCATGGATGGTCATGCACTGACTTTTGATCGCACGTTCGATGCGGTCTTCTCCAACGCAGCGCTGCACTGGATGACCGACGCGCAATCCGTCGCGCGCGGTGTGGCAAGCGCCCTCAAACCGGGCGGCCGGTTCGTTGCGGAGTTCGGCGGCCACGGCAACGTGGCGGCCATTGTGACGGCGCTGCGCGCGGCTGCGCGCATCCATGGCGGACGCGAGGATCTGGCGCATCCGTGGTACTTTCCAACGCCAACGGCCTATACGCGTGTGCTGCAGGACGTCGGGCTGACGGTGGAGCGGATTGCGCACATCCCACGCCCGACACCGCTGCCGACGGGCATGGCCGCCTGGCTCAAGGTGTTCCGTGCTCCTTTCTTTGAGCAGTTCGCGCCGCAGGATCGGCCGGCGGTGGAGCGGACCGTTCTTGATCTGCTGTCGGCCAGCCTGTGCGATGAGGCAGGCCAATGGACTGCCGACTACGTGCGCCTGCGTGTTGCGGCGCGTCTGGTGCCTTGAGGCCGGACCCACCGGCGCCTTCAGCTGGGTGACTTCGCCCTGATCCGTGAAATGCCCCGGTCCCGGAGTTGTTTGGGCACGGGTCCTGGCGGCCTGATGCCTGTGCTCGCGGGCTGGCTGACTTGAGCGTTACTGCGCTGCAATGGCCGGCGGCTCTGCCTCCTCGCCAGGAACCGCGTTGGTCGTGTCATCTGCGGCGGACGCCGCCATATCGTCCGTCTGGGTCGCATCGGATGGCGCACCGTCCGACTGGGGCGACGGCGCTGCGGCAGGGTCGCCATGTGCGCCAACGTGGGCATCGGGCGTGATCGCGTCGCTCTTTGTGGTGGCCGTCGCGTCGCTAACCTCTGCCAGTTCCGCCTGGGGCTTTGTCGCGCTCTGGGCCTCGGCCTGGTCCGGCGCCGCCAGGGCAGCATCGTCGTCGCCACCATCTGACGCGCCATGTGTGCGAGCCTGGGGCGTGTCGTCCTGCTGGTCGGTGGCTGTCTCGCCGCCGCACACCGCGTCCGGCTCAGCCTGAGCCGTGGCGGCCGGCACAACAGTTGTCGGTTCGGCTGCGGCGTCGGCAGCTTCTGGTTCTTGCGATGGCGCGGACGTAGTCTGGTCTGGGTCGTCAGGACCGGCCACGGCCTCCGCCGGTTCCTCGCGTGGCTTGGTGACGGATGCTGGAATGGGGATCAGCAGGAAAGCCGGCACGTCGTCGGTGGCCGAAAAGGGCACATCATCACGTCCGTCGCGCCCATTGCGCCGACGCCCGCCACCGCGGTCGCGGCGCTCAGCGCGCGCAGCCGGCGACCCTGTTTCCTCCGGCCCCTGCACGGAAGCTTCGCGCTCGGGCTGGCTGCGCCGACCACCACGCTGGCGTGAGCGGCCGGCATCTTCAGTCTCATCGCTTTCACCGGATTTTCGGTTGGCACCGTCCCCTGAACCGCCACTGCCGCGTCCGGAACTGGCCTCGCTGTCTGAGCCACTGCTCTTTTTGCGCCCGCCGCGTTTACGCTTGCGCGCGTTGTCAAACGCGTCATCGGGGATCGGGTCACCGATCCAGACGATCTCTTCGCCGACCAGTTCCTCGATCTGCTTGAAGATCTTGGCATCCTCTTCCGTCACAAGCGTGGCCGCATATCCCTCGCGACCGGCGCGGCCCGTGCGCCCGATCCGGTGCACGTAATCTTCCGAGTTGACCGGCACATCGAAATTGAAGACGTGGCTCACCTCGGGAATGTCGAGCCCGCGTGCGGCAACATCGCTGGCCGCCAGAATGGCGATGTCTCCGTTGCGGAAAGCATCCAGCGTGGCCATGCGCGCGCGCTGATCCATATCACCGTGCAGCGCGCCGGCGTTGAAACCGTGCTTCTGCAGCGAGCGCAGAAGGATGGCCACATCGCGTTTGCGGTTGGCAAAGATGATTGCGTTCTTGATGTTCTGCTCGGCGATGAGATCGCGCAGGACAGCGCGACGTTCCTTGTCGTCGCTCGGCGCGTGGCAGAAGCGCTGGGTGATCGTCTTGGCGGTTGAGCTCTGCGGCGCAACCTCGACACGGTGTGGATCGCGCAGGAACCGGTCAACAAGGCTCTGAATTTCGCGCGGCATTGTTGCGGAGAAAAAAAGCGTCTGGCGCTTGGCCGGCAGCAACGCGCAAATCCGCTCAATGTCGGGAATAAAGCCCATATCGAGCATCCGGTCGGCTTCGTCGATGACGAGGATCTCCACGCCATTGAGCAGGATCTTGCCGCGCGAGAAGTGGTCCAGCAGGCGGCCCGGTGTGGCGATCAGCACGTCGGCGCCCCGGTCGAGCTTTCGGAACTGCTCATCGAACGACACACCGCCGATCAACAGGGCTACCGTCAGCTTGTGGTTCGCGCCAAGCAACTCGAATGCCTCGGCGACCTGCGCTGCCAGTTCGCGCGTGGGGGCGATGATCAGTGAGCGCGGTATGCGGGCACGCGCCCGCCCACTCTCCAGCTTGCACAGCATGGGCAGCACGAATGCGCCCGTCTTGCCCGTTCCGGTCTGGGCAATGCCCAGGACGTCGCGCCCGGAAATGGCGATGGGAATGGCTTCTTCCTGGATGGGGGTCGGTTTTTCAAAGCCAGCGGCTTGGACGGCGGCGAGAACCTTCTCGCTCAGCCCGAGGGTGTCAAACGTCATGGGGTGCAAACAGCCTGAACGGTGCTGGGCAGCGCCCAATTCGTTCCAAGGGCGCGCGGTCGGGAGGTGGAGGCGCAGCGACCTTTGTCCGGCAGTCTGTTTTGCCAGTTTGCCGGGTGCGCAGCCTCGCGGATGCCGTAGCAGCTTTGCTGCGGCGCGCAAAGCAGAAGTTCAAGGTTTGTCAAGCCTGAATTGATGGCGGTTGCCGGAATGTTGGCCCGCTGCTTCGCCCACACCGTTGGCCCGATCGGTTGGCCAGCGCGATGATCCGGCCAGCTTCGTCAGGCACGCAGGGCGCGCCGTCGGTCGAAGCCCCGTGGCAACCCCCAGCGGCCAATCAGGTGGTCGCGCCACTCCGAGCCCTGTCTCAGATGTCGAGCGCGTCCGCCTGGGCGAACGCCGCGCGCTCTTGGATGAAGCGGAACCGTGCCTCCGGCTTTGAGCCCATCAGGCTCGACACCGCCTTGTCGGTGTCGGCGCTGCCTTCCTCGGCCACCTCGACGCGCAACAGCGTGCGCCGGGTGGGGTCCATGGTTGTTTCCTTGAGCTGGGACGCCATCATCTCGCCAAGCCCCTTGAAGCGCGAGACTTCGACCTTGGCGTTGGGCTTGAATTCAGTTCGCATGAGTTCGGCGCGGTGCACCTCGTCGCGCGCATAAACGGACTTCGCGCCGTGGGTCAGTTTGAAGAGCGGTGGCACGGCCAGGAACAAGTGACCGTCTTCGATCAGCGGGCGCATCTGGTCATAGAAAAATGTGATGAGCAGAGAAGCGATGTGGGCGCCGTCCACGTCGGCGTCCGTCATGATGACGACGCGCTCATACCGCAAGTCCTCGCCGCGGTAGCGCGCGCCGGTCCCGCAGCCGAGCGCCTGGATCAGATCGGCGATCAGTTGATTCTGCGAGAGTTTGGCGGCGCTGGCATTGGCCACATTCAGGATTTTGCCGCGCAGGGGCAGGACGGCCTGGGTCTCGCGCTGGCGGGCCTGCTTCGCTGAGCCGCCGGCCGAATCACCCTCCACCAGAAAGATCTCGGTGCCCTCCGCCGCCTGGCGCGTACAGTCGGCCAGCTTGCCCGGCAGCCTCAGTTTGCGCGTGGCCGACTTGCGGTTGACCTCTTTCTCCCGCTTGCGGCGCAATCGCTCCTCGGCGCGCTCAATGGTCCAGTCCATGAGCGCGTTGGCCTGCTGCGGCCGCTCTGTCAGCCAGTGGTCGAAGGGATCGCGCAACGCCGTTTCGACGATCCGCTGCGCCTCAACCGTCGCCAGCTTGTCCTTCGTCTGGCCCTGGAATTCCGGCTCGCGAATGAAAACCGAGAGCAAGCCAGCGATAGAGCCCATCACGTCGTCGGCTGTGATTTGTGCGGCTTTCTTGTTGCCCGATAACTCACCGTAGGCGCGCAGGCCCTTGGTGAGTGCGGCGCGCAGGCCCGCTTCGTGCGTACCGCCCTCGCCGGTCGGGATCGTGTTACAGTAGCTCTCGAAAAAACCGTCGCGGTCCACGATCCAGGAGACCGCCCATTCCACAGAGCCGTGGCCTTCCGGCCGCGTGACCTTGCCGGCGAAGACGTCCTTCGTGACGGGATGGGCGCCTGCTGTGCGTTCGGTCAGAAAATCCGCAAGACCGTTGGGGAACTTGAAAACTGCCTCTGGCGGGGTCTTGTCATCGCCAGTGAGCACTTCCGGCGCACACGTCCAGCGGATCTCAACGCCCGCGAAAAGATAAGCCTTCGAGCGGGCCATTCGGAACAGGCGGGCAGGCCGGAAATCGGCGCCTCGCGTGAAGATCTGCGGATCTGGCAGAAAGCTGACCCGGGTGCCGCGCCGCCCCGAGACCTTGCCGAGCTTTTTCAGTTTGGTGACAGGCGCGCCGCGCGAGAATTCCTGCGCATACAACTGTTGCCCGCGCGCCACCTCGACCACCAACCGCTCAGACAGCGCGTTGACGACCGAAACGCCTACACCGTGAAGACCACCGGAGGTTGCGTAGACCTTGCTGTCGAATTTGCCACCAGCATGAAGCGTCGTCATGATCACTTCGAGGGCTGACTTGTCCTTGTATTTCGGGTGGGGGTCGACCGGGATGCCCCGCCCGTTGTCGATCACGCTCAAGGTGCCGTCCGCGGCAAGCTCTACCTCGATGCGGCTGGCATGGCCGGCCACGGCCTCATCCATCGCGTTGTCGATCACCTCGGCAAAGAGATGGTGGAGCGCCTTTTCATCCGTCCCGCCGATGTACATGCCTGGGCGACGGCGCACGGGCTCGAGGCCTTCGAGGACTTCGATGTCCGCAGCCGTATAGCCCGCCTCGCCCGCGGTGGCCGGCGCCGAGGCGCGGGCGCCGCGCGATGCCTTTGCCGGGGTCGGGCTGCTCGCATTTGGGGCGTCGTCATCGTTGAAGAGGTTGTGCTCTTGGCTCATGGCTGGGCCGGGCTCCGTCGTGTCGATGGGCCGAGAGAGCGTGCTTTGCGCCTGGCACGCAAGTGGCATTCGTGACGGCCGAAATGAAAAGGGCGGCCATGCCGCCCTGATGTTTGCCCGCTTTGCACCGGTGTTTGCCCGTTCCGCGCTGACATCACGCCGCGCGCGCATCGCGGTCGAGCGCTGGGATCGGCGCACACATCACAAGGGCGGCAGTGCCCGCCGTGCGCCCGAGCAATGATGCCCGCCCGCCACGCAATGTGGCAACGCAGCGGGCGGGCCCAACGGGTTAGGCAAAACGCGCCTGTCAGTTCGGCTGGACCGGCGCGCCTGGCATGATGCCGTTGAGTGCCGGGGCAGCAAGACGCGGGTCTGCAGCCGGCGCTGGCTGTGCGGCCTGCGGTGCGGGCTCGCCTGCGGCCTCGGCGGGCTGCTCGCCGGGAACCTGGTGTGCCTGCTGCAAGTGACGCAGAGCGTCGTGCAGGCTCTCCATCAACGGGTCAGATTCAGCACGGCGGCCACTAAGACCCAGCGCTTCCATCTCTTTTTCAAGCTCGTGAGCGTAATTGTCGAGGATTGGCTTCACAGCGCGTTCCAGCTGCTCAATGAAGCGTTTGCGCGACTGTCCGAGCGCCACGAAGCTGTCGCGGTTGTCCAGGTTCAGCACGCCCTCCGGTCCCCGCATGCCGCGGATACCGCCTGCCAGGAGATCGCGCGCGGAGCGGATCTCATTGGCGTAGTCCTGCTGGTATTCTTTCTTGAGCGCTTGCAGCGCTTCGGAACGGTCCATCATGATGTCAGCCCTCAGTTACCCACCATCTCGTGCTCGTGCGCGACGTGTGCCTTCCGATGCGCTGACGCAGCCTCAGGTTGCCTCGTGGTGGAGGGCGGCCGTGAGGCATGCGTTACGAACAACTGGCCCGATCGGGTGTGACGCCACTAGAATCACATTTGCAGTGTCCGAGTGTGCGCCGCGCTGTTCAAGCACGCATCAAGTGCGTGTGTGGACAACTCCGGTCTTGCAGGCGGCCGGGAGGCAGGGAGACGGGCGTGAACGCCGTGTGGGTGAACGCCGGCGCAGCGCGGCACAGCAGGCCACGCCCGCCCGAGGCGGTGTGAGCGCCGGTACCGCGACGGCCTCAAATGGCAACGTTGTCGATGAGCCGCGTTTCGCCGAGCCATGCGGCACCGAAGAGCCGCGCCGGTGTGCCTTCGCCTTCGACGTTGCTGTCGCCGCCGCCCGCCAGTTCGAAGGCTTCGTCGTCCAGTTCATCCAGCGTCAGCGGATCGCACAGACGAACGTAATCGATCTCAAAGCCCGCTTCGACAAGGCGCTCACTCGCGTCGTTCACGGCTGCCGTGGGCGGCGTGCCCGCGCGGATGGCGTTGCGGGCACGGCACAGGTTGAAATAAAGGGCGGGCGCGGCTCGTCGATCAGCGGTCGTCAAATAGGCGTTGCGCGATGACATAGCCAGGCCATCTCCTTCGCGAACAATCGGCGCGCCGAGCACCTCAATGTCCAGGTCAAGGTCTTTCGAGAGTTGCTGCAGGATGCGCAACTGCTGAAAATCCTTCTCCCCAAAAACGGCCACGTCGGGGCGCACCTGGTTGAACAGCTTGCAGACGACGGTTGCGACCCCAGCGAAGTGGTGCGGCCGGCTGGCGCCGCACAGCCCGCTGGCAAGGCTTGGCAAGCGGATCTCCGTTTGAAACCCATCTGGATACATCTCATCGGCGGACGGCATCCAGGCGATGTCGACCCGCCGCGATTGCAGTGCCGCGATGTCGGCCTCCTCATTGCGGGGATAGTCCTCCAGGTCCTCTTCAGGGGCGAACTGCGTCGGGTTGACGAACACCGAGCAGACCATGCAGTCGGCATGGCGACGGGCCTGATCGATCAGCGAAAGATGGCCGGCGTGCAGCGCGCCCATAGTCGGCACGAGCGCAGTCTTTTGGCCGGCCGCCCGGCGCGCCGCTACGGCAGCGCGCAGTTGCGCCTTGGTCGTGCAAATGAGAGGGCTGTCAGCGCCAGATCGGTCCATGCAACTTTTCCTCGCGTAACAAATTTGCACCAACTCCGCCGGTTCCTACGTTATGATTGAGGGCGCGGGACGGCGAGCGCGCGAACGGGCCTTGGCCATAGGGGCGGCCCTGAAAACGACAGACGGTCATAACAGAAGGCACCATGGCAGGCATTTTCAACAAGTCCGGGCCGCGCAAGACCGATGAAGTGGCCGAGACGGGCGCACGGTCGCCGGTTGCCCCGCACGGGGCGGGCGGCGCATCGAGCGATGTGACGCGCGAGGGTCGGCAGCCCGGCGGTGATGTGGCGGCCTTCGTTCAACAGGTTCGCGCCTTGGGGGCGGTTGCGCCGCGGCCGACTGCCGGCACACGCGGGCGGCTGTTGTTCGCCATGGACGCCACCATGAGCCGTCAGCCCATGTGGGATCTCGCGCTGGGCTTGCAGGCGGACATGTTCGCTGAGGTGGACCGGATTGGCGGCCTGGACGTGCAGCTCATTTTCTACCGTGGCGTCGGTGAATGCAAAACGTCGCCCTGGGTCAGCAAGCCGAACGATCTTGCGCGTCTCATGAGCTCGGTGTCGTGCCGCGGCGGGCGCACCCAGATCGCGCGGGTCCTGCGCCACGCGCGCGACGAGACAAAGCGCGAGCGGATCGGCGCCCTCGTCTTCGTCGGCGATGCGATGGAGGAGAACATTGACGAGGTGGCCGACGTTGCGGGCGAACTGGGATTGCTCGGACTGAAGGGCTTTTTCTTCCAGGAGGGCTGGGATCCCAACACCCGCATTGCTTTCAAGGAGTTTGCCCGGCTGACCGGCGGCGCCTACGCCCGCTTCGACAGCGGGGCGGCAGCGCAATTGCGCGCCTTGCTGTCAGCAGTGGCCGTTTACGCGGCCGGAGGCCACGGCGCGCTGAACCAGATCTCTGCGTCCAATGCACCGGCGCGCGCCCTTCTTGAGCAACTCGACACCTGAGCGCCAGCGTCGCGGGCCAGCGCGAAACGCCAGGTGAACCCGCTTCAGGTGTCTTGCGTTGGCACCTCGGCCTGCGGTGCTGGTGTCGCAGGCCGCACGGCGACAGAGCCAGGCCACGGCAGATTGCATATCATGACAGGCAATTTTGCATGATGTGCTGGCCCTGCCGGCAACGCGTTTGTGCTTTGAGCCATCATTCCACCGATCGGGATCCGCCGACGCGGACACGCACCCATGGCGTACTTCATTCTTGGCGTTGCACTGCTGGTTTGGCTTGTCATCGTCGCCCGCCTGATCACAGGCGCCGATACGGCGGCACTGGCGCAGGGTTTGCGCTGGTTCGGCGGCATCGTGGGGCTGGGCGGGTCGCTCGTGCTGGCTGTGTTCGGACGGTTCGCGTTCGCAGCACCACTCGCTGCCGGTGCCCTGTATCTGCTCCGGCGTGCCGCGATTGAGGGCCGCGCCCGATCCCCACGCAATACGGCCACGACGGTGCGCACAAACTGGCTT